>CP060223.1:900000-1082586 GCA_023898465.1 Candidatus Nomurabacteria bacterium | reverse complement strand
GAAACGCTGCTCGGTGCTGCTGCTCTTTATCAAGATGCCAGCGACGAACCTCTCGCACTGGTCCAAAAGGTTGCTTCGAAAAAAGGAACAACTGAGGAAGCGCTTAAGATAATGCAGCGCGCAAAGAGCACTGCTGCCTGGACCAAGGCACTGCAGGCTGCATTTAAAAGAGCGCAGGAAATCGCCGAGTCCTTAGAAAAAAATTAATCAAGATTTTATCTCATGTATGATGAAGTATGCGCTTCATTTTTGTTTTCCTTGACAGGTCGCGCATAGCCACGTACAGTACCCAACAATTTAGTAGGACCTTAACAACGAAGTGTGATGTAAGTCACCCTGCGGCGTTTTGGTACACGTGCGAAGAACAACAAAGCAAGGGAGGTTTTTGTGAGTGTGCGCATGACTGCTCACTTCCCCAGAACACGGCGCGAGGTGCGCGAAGGTCTCATTCCTTCGCACGCCTTACTCGAAAGAGCTGGCTTCATCCGACAGGTAGCAGCTGGTGTATACGCACTTCTCCCTCTGGGATGGCGCGTGCATCAGCGGATTTGTCAGATCATCTTCGCTGAAATGGAAAGGGGCGGCGTGCAAAATGTCCAGCTCCCTATCCTCCAGCCGGAGTCGCTCTGGCAACAAAGCGGGCGCTGGGCTAAGTATGTGCAGTCCGGTACCATGTTCGTGACTACGGAACAGCAAAGTCGCCAACCCTATGGTTTGGCACCGACTGCTGAAGAAGTGGTTACTGCTCTGGTAGCGGCTGAGCTGAGTGGTTGGCGTGAGCTACCGCTGCATCTCCATCAGATCGGACCCAAATTCCGTGATGAGCTACGCCCCCGGATGGGACTGCTCCGCGGTCGCGAGTTCTCCATGTCAGATGCCTATTCATTCGATCCGGATGAAGATGGCATGCGAGCGTCCTTCGATATGTACCGAGGAATCTATCGGCGCATTTTCGAAGCCGTGGGTCTCCGAAGCTGCATCGCCGTCCAAGCGGACAGCGGAGCGATCGGCGGACAAGGCTCTTCGGAATTCATGGCCGTCTGTGACGTTGGTGAGGATGAATTGCTCACCTGCGATCACTGCGACTACGGCGCAAACATGGAAAGGGCGGCGAGTCGCTATACGCGACCGAGCTACTCTGATGAACGACGCACAATCAGATGGGTACCCACTCCGGGTATCCGGACGGTTGAAGAGCTGGAACGGCATTTCGCAGACCAAGGAATCACTGCCCAGCACATGGTGAAGACTATCATCTGCACGGTCAACCCCAAGGGGAATGATCCCTACGACATCGCTGTCTGCATTAGAGGCGATTTGGGCATCAATCTCGTGAAGGTACGGAATGCACTGGGTGCTGACGAGGTGGTCCCCGCCCTAGACCCTGTGGTACGTGAAGTGACTGGTGCGGAGGTAGGCTTTGCTGGACCGATTGGTCAACGGAATGTACGCATTCTGTTTGATCAATCAGTGTGCGGCATGTCCAACTTCTTGTGCGGCTACAACACCACGGACCACCATGCGCTCGACGTCAACTTTGGCGGCGAACTTCCGGAACCGGAGCACTACTACGACCTGCATAATGCTGCTGAGGGACACGGATGCCCCAACTGCGATGAAGGTCGACTGGGTATCAGTCGAGGCATTGAGGTGGGACACATCTTCATGCTACAGCAGGGCTATGCAAGGGCTTTGGATGTGAGCTTCCTGGATCAATCGGGCGAAGCGCAGGTGCCTTGGATGGGCTGCTATGGCATCGGGACCACTCGACTCATGCAAGCCATCGTGGAGCAAAACCGCGATGGACAAGGCATTTGTTGGCCTGAAGCTGTGGCGCCCTATCAAGCACACATCCTCACCGCGAACCATGAAGCTGATGTTCAGCGAGAGCTGGCTGATAGACTCTACGAGCAACTGAGCGCACGCGGAATCGATGTGCTCTATGATGATCGAGGTGAATCAGCTGGTGTGAAATTCGCTGATGCGGACCTTATCGGCTGCCCGAGACGAATCACCGTCGGAAGATTGGCAGCAGAAGGGAAGGTGGAACTACGTCTTCGGCACACAGGTGAACAACAGGAATTCACCTGTGAAGAAGTACTGCAGCTACTAAGCTCTATTCCAACCTCGTGCTGAGCTGCACAAGGAGTACGGTTATGAACGGAACTGATGGCCCGCCGCCGCGGCGGTCAACAACAACGGGAGACAAGGTAGTCATCATCGGCGGAGGCGCCACCGGCGCACTGATTGCCGTCAATCTGGCTGAGGCCGGATACCAGGTCACTGTCTGTGAAAAAGCGTCGATCGGTAATGGATCTTCCAGTCGTTCTGCCGCCTGTGCCCGCGCACAGTTTGGCACACCGGAAACCGTTATCGGTATGCGCTACGCAGAGGACTGGTATGTCAACTTCGCCACGAAACTGCAGACGAGTGAAAATGGTACGGGAAGGGTATTCGTTCAAAACGGCTATCTCTTCATGTACGAAGATCCCTCGAGCAGTGACTGCCCTGATCCAGCAGATGCGGCGATGAGCTGGCAAGACGCCCCGGAGCGCGTGCGTATGCAGCAGAGCTATGACCTACCGGTCGAGCTCCTCAATGCTGCGCAGGTGCGTGAGCGCTGGCCTTTCATTGATCAAGGAAACATCATCGGCGCCACCTGGTGTCCGACGGATGGCTTCTTGCGTCATGATCTGATCTACCAGCACGGCTTCGAGCGGGCTCGCGAACTTGGTGTGACGATTCTCCAAAACACCGAGGTCGTCGGTGCGCGACTGGAGCGAAGCCATATCGTGGCTCTGCAGACTACGCAAGGTGAAATCCCTTGCGATTGGGTGATCAACGCGACCAACGCCTGGGCGAATCGTCTGAGTGGAAAAATCGGCGGCATGGAGTTGCCGGTTGAGCCACTGAAGCGATTCCTTTACTTCCTGGATCGTCAGCGTAAAGAAAACCTGATGACCGAGGAGGCTTGGCGACAGCTACCGATGATCATCTACGGGATGTGCAGTGCTCGCGGATCCTACTCTCGTCCAGATGGAGCTTTGCTCATGATGGGCTGGGCGCACCGGGCTGACTCTGAACCTCACTTCACTGATGAGGATCAGGATCACGTGCCGCCTCAGTTCGGATGCACAGGGGAATATGCAGAGCGTCTCCATCTGGAGCTTGCCCACTTTGCCCCTGACTTGGTCGACCCCGGCCGAGTCACTAGGGTAACCAGCGGCTACTATGGGACCACCCCGGATCACAACCCCATCATTGGATTGGATGCCCAGCTTGGGAATCTGGTCCACGCGGTTGGATTCTCGGGACACGGACTCATGCACGCCCCATACACCGCTTTCCTGGTTGGACGTCTACTGAGCGGCGATACTTATGTGAACGGAAAACCGCACACCGTTCGCCTGCCCGCTCCCTTCGACGAACACCTGGTCGACATTTCACACTTCGACCCTTGCCGTGAGTTCTCTCATGGAGAGACTCAGGTAATCTGATAGGAGGAACCCACTCAAGTGCCGTTGCAAAAAAATAGCAGCGGCACTTTTCTCTCTACATCTATAGCTTGGCAACTAAAGCTATGCTAGTATCTATCGTATGCAGCACGCACTAGAACGACAACTTACCCAAGCTCGTCAAGCCGCAAATGCACTGGCTCTTTTAAGTACTGCACAAAAAAATAAGCTGCTAGCGGACTTTGCTGCTGCCTTACTGCGTCATGAAAAAAAAATTCTTCAAGCGAATCACCGAGACTTTGCCAAACTCCCGAAAGACTATCCTCTGGCTGATCGTTTACTGCTCACAAAAGAGCGCATCCGAGGAATTGCCAAGAGTGTCAGTGCGGTGAAAGGTCTGCCTGATCCAATCGGTGAAGTGCTTGAGCAACGTCGTCTAAAAAATAAGTTGCACCTTCGTCGCGTACTTGTACCGATTGGCGTATTGGGGGTTATCTATGAAGCCAGGCCAAACGTGACGGTCGAGGTCGCTAGTATCACGCTTAAAACAGGCAACGCCGTTGTCCTCAAGGGCGGAAGTGATGCCGACTTTTCCAATAAAGCATTTGTGCAAATCGCCCATGAGGTGTTAAAAAAGCATAAGCTGAATCCGGCAGCAATTTCCCTGCTTGATCCGAGTCAAACAAAAGCACTCATGCAAGCTGATGGCTATGTCGATGTACTGATCCCCCGGGGCAGCGACCGCCTTATCCGCTTTGTACGTCAAAACGCTACTGTGCCAGTGATTGAAACTGGCGCTGGAGTCTGTCATACCTACGTAGAAAAATCTGCCCGCTTGGATTGGGCAACTCGTATTGTAGTAAACGCAAAGACTCGCCGTCCCAGCGTCTGTAACGCTCTCGACACTATCGTCGTTGATAAAAGCGTAGTGAAATCATTCATGAAAAAACTGGCTGCTGAGCTCATGAAAGAGGAAGTGGTGCTCTATGCTGATGCAAAAAGTTACGCCGCTCTCAAATCCTACTATCCAGCAACGTTACTTAAACATGCGAAGTCTTCTGATTATGGTAAGGAGTTTCTCTCCCTCCAGGCTTCAGTAAAGACGGTGAGGGATTGGAAAGAAGGAATCGCTTTTGTGCAATCGCATACTTCCGGACACTCAGAAGCAATTGTGACGCGGAATACCAAAGCAGCCCAAGCATTTGAGCAACAAGTTGATGCTGCGGCCGTATATGTAAACACGGCAACTAGCTTTACCGATGGCTTTGAGTTTGGCCTAGGTGCAGAAATTGGCATCAGCACGCAGAAATTACATGCCCGTGGCCCGATGGCGCTGCGCGAACTCACCACCTATAAGTGGATTATTGAAGGAGCTGGTCAAATCAGGCCTCGCTAAAAAATAGACCTCAGCACATCCATTGAGAAAGTCAAGGGTTAGCTTTTTGCCTACCCTTGTATTGGTGAAAGAAAAGAGTACACTGCGCTCAGAGTTTGGGTCGTTCGTTCACATGTTTCGGAAAGGGGATCTCACATGCTGCACTGGTGCAAGGAATGCATCGCTGTTGGAAAGCAGATGATTCAGGTTTGGCGCGAGACGCCTGGTTGGGTCAAGGTCCTGGTGGTTCTGGTTCTGGCCGATCCGATGATCATGGCTGTTGCTCTGGCCTGCGGAGCACACCTCACAACGATACACTAACCCACTCTGGGAGCACGTTTCGCACTGCTCCCACACTCAGTAGAACGCTGCCCGTCCCATCGGGCGGTTTTGATTTTCCCAACACAAAAAAATAGCAAAATCATCCCGAGCTTCGAGCTAAGTCGAGAAGTCGAGGGATGCTATATATATTAGATAAAGGAAAAACCAGCCTAGACTCGTGAAGTATAGGCTGGCGTGGAAGCACTAGAGAAAAGAACAGACAGGTAGGTCGGGCCAACGGAGAATGCAGGTCCCCCAGGTGAAGCCTCCGCCAAAGCCCACCAACATGACGCGCATACCTGCCTTGAGCCTGTCTTTGGCGTGCGCCTCGGCCAGACACAGGCCGATCGATGCACTGGTCGTGTTGCCGAAACGATCAATGTTGTTGAAAGTCCTGGCTTCAATCTCGAGGCGCTTCGTCACCGCATCGATCATACGCAGATTGGCCTGATGAAACACGAACAAGTCAATGTCCGAGACCTGCAGCCCGACTTTCGCCAATGCCTGCAAGACGATTTCATCAGTCACGCGACGGACAATCTTCTTGAACACTTCGTTGCCCTGCATGTGCAGATACGCCAAACGCGGCACCGCGCCACGCAGATCATCCAAGCCAACCGGGCGACGTGATCCACCAGCCGGCACCTTGATCAAATCAGCCATGCTGCCGTCAGATCCGAAGAAGAAGCTCTTTCCGCCAGGCAGGAAGCAGTCCTCATCTTCTTCACCGACACCAAGTTGGAGCGCAAAGGCTCCATCGCCGAGAATGATGCGTACTGCCCGGTCGCAAGGATCAGGCAAGGTCGACATCACATCCGCGCCAACGACATATCCGGCCCGTCGATTCCCTGACCTCAGCAACGCTTCAGCTAGGGCCAGCTCGGTGACGAAGCTAGTGCAGGCAGCCGAACCATCTCCCACCAGCCGATCGATCAAGCGACCATCGGGATGAGCGCAGGGCCACCCCATAGCTTCTTGAACAACAGCTGCCGTAGGAGGTGAGGCCGGATAATCCGGAGTCACCGTTGCAATGCGTAAGAAGCTCCCATCTCCTTCGATTGAACCAGTCGTGCGTTCACAGGACTGTAGCGCGCCCACCGCCAAATCGCTACTCGCTTGACCCGGCACCACGAAGCGACGCTCACAAATCCCTGTTCGCGCTTCGATGAAACCCTCATTGCACAGAAGTCCGTCGAGGTCTCCACTGATCTCGCCACTGGCAAGTCCAGCCCGAACAGCTTCGTTGATGAGTCGTGTCATCTCGTCATTGTCAACGATCCACTGGGGCACGTATGCGCCGTAACCAAGTATCCGGACACCGGACATATCGCCCTCCTTACATCATCCAAAAACCCAGGTACTGATTTACCCTCATCCTAGCAGCACTATTCAAGTTTGGGTAGTTTTCATATTTCAACCCAACTTGACCAAATAAACAGAAGCGAATAGGGTAAAGAAGTGGCGATCAAAAAGGTTGTCATGTTGTGTATTCCATTGAATCGGCACGGCGAAGATCAATTCTTCGCCTGCGCAGAGAATTACATTTTTACGTAGCCCAAGCATTGAGCTTGGGCGGAGTTTGATATGAAAAAGCGCCTAGACATCTATTATCTCCCTTTCTTTGTAACTGTGGTCATGCACAAGCGGCGCAATATATTCCTTTCCGAAACTGCTTGTAATATTTTTTTGAACATTCTCATACAACTGCGTGTCCGCTACGGGATTCGCATATACGAATTCGTGCTCATGCCTGATCATTACCATCTCATTATTTGTCCATCAAAAGATGGCTCGATTAGCAACACCCTACGACATCTCAATGGAAGATTTTCGCGGGAATGGAATATTAGAAAAAATAAATCCGGACAACTTATTCAGCATGGTTTTCATGATCATATTATACGGGATCAAAATGACTACAATAATAAAGCGGCTTATATTCATCACAACCCTGTTCAATCAGGATTGGTGAATGAAGCAACAGACTATCCTTGGTCTTCAGCTAAGGCTCGATATCTTAGTCTCAATGAACCGATTCATTTAGATAATCCTGATTTCCTTTGACACAGCAAAGAGTAATACTTCGCCTACGCTAGTAGCCCAAGCATTGAGCTTGGGCGGCGATGTCAATATTGTACCTCGTAACCCAGGAATTGATCCTGGGCGGATTCACAGCATCTCGCGCAACAGGCTTGCTTTGGCCTTGCCAACCAAGCGCACGAGGTCGTCGAAATTGGCTGAGCGAATAGCAGCGACCGTACCATAGCGCTCTTTCAACAACTTCTTAGTCTTTGGCCCAATACCTTCGACATCATCCAGGCGAGAACGCAGCGCTTCTTTGCCACGGCGCTGTCGATGGAAGCCAATGGCGAAACGATGTGCCTCATCACGAATGCGCTGCATGAGATAGAGCGCTTCTGAATCGCGCGGCAACATGACGGGCTTGCTTGTCTCGGGTAAAAAAATTTCCTCTTCGCGTTTGGCTAAAGCAACCATGGGAATTTTGGTAGGCACCAGGGCGCGAACAACTGAGAGTTGCCCCTTACCGCCATCCAATACTATGAGATCAGGCTTCGTCCAATCAGGATGTTGCAAGCGACGCCCTAATGTCTCGGCCAACATATGAAAGTCATCCGGTCCCTTCACATGACGGATAATAAATTTACGATACTCGCTCTTCTTAGGCACACCTTCTTCTACCACAACCATGGAGGCTACTGGATTGCGACCCTGGATGTTGGAAATGTCATACGCCTCAATGCGACGTGGAGCGTTAGCCAAACCCAAAGCCTGGGCTAAATCTTTTAAGGCCTTCGTGCGACGATCGCGCTCTTTCAATTCCGTTTTTGCGTCTTGATCCAAATGCAGCTTGGCATTCTCTGCAGCTAGTTGAAGTAGCTTTTTCTTCTTACCTCGCTGCGGCATGACAAAAGGCAATTGCAAAGCGTTTGTTATTTCCTGGATGCCGTCGGGTAAAAGAGGTAAGAGTACCTGCCTGGGATGATCAGCGCTCTGGGCATAGTATTGCTCTAGGAAAGCCGCCAGCGTTTCACCCTCTGATGCTTGGGCCGCGTGACTTAAACGAAACTGCTCGCTGCCTATCAACTTACCTTGGCGCACTCGGAAAAGATTCACCAGCACCAGTGAGCCTGATCGCGCGAAACCTACATAGTCTTCATTTTCACGTGCCGCTGAAACCACCTTTTGCTCAGCTACGACTGTTTCAGCTGCTTGCAGACGATCACGAAACTCGGCCGCCCGCTCAAAATCATGTGAGCGCGAAGCAAGCTGCATTTCTTTTTTTAGCTGCTTCAATAGCTCGGTGCTGTGACCAGACAAGAAACGCATGACGCCCTGAATAATCTCTTGATAGTGCGCTCGACTGTCTGGCCCTAAATCATGCCCGGCGCAACGTCCTAGCTGCGCGTCAAAGCAAGGCGTCTCCGGTGGGTTTGGACAAATACGGTATGGGAAAATTTTACGCAACAACTTTAAAGTGCTGCGTAGCTTATACGCCGAGGTATAGGGACCAAAGTAGCGAGCGCGATCACGCTTCAGGCTGCGAACTAACACGACCGGCGGATAGGGATCGTCCAGTGGTATGCGTACATAGAGAAAATATTTATCATCCCGCAGCACAATATTATGCTTGGGTTGATGACGCTTAATCAGGGTTGCTTCCAGCAACAAGGCCTCAATCTCCGAGCTGGTCACAATAGTCTCGATACGATGAATTGACCGGACTAGGATTTGCTTCTCGGCCGTGAGGTCTTTGGTGCGTTGGAAATACGACTTCACCCGTTTGGCGAGATTCTTTGCCTTCCCCACATAGATAACCACGCCCTGGCGATCATAATAGAGATACACGCCGGGTTGCTTAGGAATATCGCGAAGCTGTTTAGCTAAAGAAGTTGTCATATATATAGTATAGCGTAATTGGGCTTTTGTATGGGGTCAATAAAGATATTTGCCAGCTTCAGTATAATGGAGGAGAATGGGGGTATTCGCATAAGAACGAGTTGTGTGAAATGGCTAATTTATCTAAATAGACCAACTTATGTCACTATTCCGTAAAAAGATAACCGCCGAAGAGTTTATTCAGTCGCTTGTAGATGAAATATTGAAGTCTGAAAATAAGGTTGATTTTTCAAATACGAAGTTCTTTACCGACCAGGATATCGGTAAGCTGAAAGAATATATACTAGTTTTCAGACTTCACCTTCTCTCGCTGTATTTAACAGTCAATTCAAAAAATGTCTTTGACGTTGGAAAAACTTTTGTACTTACATATGACTCTATAAAAAAGAGTGGGCGGTCGTTAGGATGGAGCGATGATAAAATTAAACAGACAAGCGACGCAGTATATGCAGTACAACAAAATTACGAGGCGAGAATCGGCGAAGAAACCCAACATCCCGACGATCTTTTTTTTCATTCGTGCCGTTACTTCTCTGAATTTCTTTTTCCGGACGAACCAAAGGGTAGTGAAAAGAGCGTTGGGAGCTTCGGATTGGCTACTTCAATATACAAAAACCTAAACAAAATATTTAAGAGATACACGATTGTAATAAGCTAGCCACTTCACATAACAGCGTCTATCCGGTTCCGCTCCCTCCGGTTGCTCCACCCATATGGCTGACGCCACATCGCATAGACGCAAACGTTAGGCGCCATATACCTCTCAAGATGTTCACAATTATCAATTTTTAACCCGAGAACTATGAACAATACCAATCAAAAAAGAAAGGCGTTACGCGCTTGGCACCTGTTCATTGTAGCAGCTATCGGATATATCCTGTCCTGGTTTCTTGGAGGCGAGTCCATTTATGCGTCTGCCGTTGGCACTATCGGTTTCATTGCCTTGATAATGGCTGTTATAGCTCTCGTGCGAGAAATGGTTGAAAAAAGAAAGAACAGGCGAAAATAGGATAATAACCAAGCTTAACAATTTTTGGTATACGGCGCCTAACACGGGCTAGCCGGTTCGCTCGCTAAGTTAATCACCATGACTATTTACTTTAGACCCGCTTCTTATCAGATTGAGAGTGGGAAATGGGTACCGCTCTATCAGCGTATTGTTATAAATGGGCCTACTCTAAATGAGAGGAAGGACTTTTGGGACAAAGAATTCGACACTCAAGAAGAAGCGGATCAATACGCAACCGAATATTGTCTCCAACAGGGTTACGTTCTAAAGAAATAGTTAGGCTACGCTCGCTCCCCTAAATTGCTCATTCACTAACGCTCAGACATCAAACAAAAGCAAAAGGCCTGTCCTGAAGTGCTGACAAGCCTTTTACCCGAAGCTACTGACCGCAGGATGGGCAAACGCCATCTTGCTTTTCAGCGCCGCAGTTTGGGCATGTATCGCCGTCGTACATTCCTCCACCCCCTTTCTCTCTCTAAGGTAACGAATCATGCTGGTGACGTCAAAAGTCGCCCTGTCAGAGACAAGGCGACTATGTTCAGTGGAGTAAGCAGAGAGAAATGACTGCCCCGACCACACCTCCAAAGAAAACTTGCGGGTAACTATGCCCCAACAAAGTCTTCAGTTGTTCGGGCTGGAAATCGCCGCTGAAGAGTTCCTCCAATTCCACGACGAGTTGATTGAGGAGATGCGCGTGCTGCCCAGCTGCCCGCCGTACATTGGTGGCATCGTAGATCACGATGTAGGCAAACACGGCAGTGATGGCAAAGGCCACGCTCGCCCAACCTTGCAGACGTCCCACGCTTATCGCCAGTGCAACAACTCCAGCAGTATGCGCGGAGGGCATCCCTCCTGTTTCACAGAGTCGCGACCAATCACAGCGACGCTCTGTCCAGATGGACAAGAGAAACTTGAGCACCTGAGCTGAGCAGGCTGCGATAATCGCAGCGAAAAGAGCCTTGTTCCGAAACAATTCCTCCATGCACCTATCCCCCATTGCGGCATCTTTGTCCTGAGAACACTAGCAGACTACGCCAGGCAGCCCAGACCGTCAACGCAATACTGTTTGACAGGTCATAATGGAGGCGCTAAGGTGGGCATCCAGGTTCGGAGAGGATAATCGAATCTGGCGGATACTAGCCAAATTGCCAACCTCCCCTCAAAGGGACTGGAAGCAGACCGGCCAAGGTCGATAACTATCTCTCCACGCACCCCTCTCCGCGTGGAGCTTTTCTTTCCACTTGACGTGTTCCTATTTTCTGCTATACTCGTTTACAGACTAGCACATTAGAAGGCTAGTTCATTTTGTATGGAGAACAACACTATATGGCAAAAGAAGAGTCAGCAATAAAGCAAGCAATCGAGCAAATCTGTGCGGAAAAAAACATTCCCTATGATTCGGTCATTGCAACTATCGAAGCGGCCTTGGCAGTTGCCTACCGCAAAGACTTTGGTGAAAAGAATCAAAACATCAAAGCAAAGTTTGACGTGGAAACCGGCACCGCCCGGGTTTTTGACGTCAAAATAGTCGGTACTGATGAGTTAAAAGCCCAGTACGAAGCCGAACGAGAAGAGCGCGAGCGCGCGGCTGCAGAAGCAGCTGAGCAGGGTCCAGAAGCTGCTGCCAAGCATGCCGAAGCTGAAAAAGCTAAGGCGGAAGCAGAGGAACAAGCAGCAGAGAATGAAGAAGAGGAAGAACGCTGGGATCCTAAAACCATGATTGGTTTGAGTGAAGCAAAAGCGCTGAAAGAAGATGCTGAGCTTGGTGAAGAAATCTGGACTGAGCTTTTCCCACCAGCCGCCTACGGACGCATGGCTGCCCAAACTGCCAAGCAGGTTATTGTGCAGCGACTCCGTGAAGCTGAACGTGAAACTATTTACCAAGAGTTTAAAGATAAGGAAGGCGAAATTATCGCCGGTGTGGTACAGCGTCTGGAAGGACGCATGGTGCTGGTTGACCTCGGTCACGCCACTGCCCTGATGCCACCACAAGAACAAGTAGACCGTGAGCAATACGCACCTGGCTTGCGCATGAAATTCTATGTGGTTTCGGTAAACACTACGCCAAAAGGCCCTGAGATCATTGTTTCCCGCTCGCATCCTGAAATGGTACGACGCTTCTTCACGGTTGAAGTCCCTGAAGTGCAAAGTGGTGCCGTGGAAATCAAAGCGATTGCCCGCGAAGCTGGTTCTCGCACCAAGGTTGCAGTCTTCACTGATCAGAAAAATATTGACCCGGTCGGTTCCTGCGTGGGTCAGCGCGGTACTCGCGTTCAAACCATCATTGCTGAATTAAGCGGTGAGAAGATTGATATTATCGAGTGGTCAAATGACGCAGTGAAATTCATTTCCAACGCCCTGTCCCCGGCCAAAATCCTCAGCATCAAGTTGAATGAAGAGGAAAAAGCTGCCGTGGCAGAAGTGAAAGAAGATCAACTCTCTCTGGCTATTGGCAAGAGCGGACAAAACGTACGCTTAGCCGCCAAACTCACTGGCTGGAAAATTGACATTGTCGGCGAAGGTCAAGATGTAGCCGATCGTCAGGCCCAACGTGAAGCAAAAGAAGGTGAAGAGGGTGAAGCCGCTCCGGTCGAAGCAAGCGCATCACCTGATGACGAAACACCTAGTGAAACAGAGGCCGCACCGGCTGAAGAAGAAAAAGCCGAGGAAGCCGCACCTGAGGAAGCAAATCCAGCGACCGAGGGTGAAGTAGTAGAGAAAAATGACGAGGCTCCAGTGGAGGAGGAAGCAGCGTCAAAGTCTTCATAAGATTATTTACCTTTTATCCGCACTGATATGGAATTTATCTATCTCGCTTTCTTTGTCAGTTTAGCTGGTCTCATTATCGCCCTATTCTTTGGTCGATTGGTAAATCGCCAAGATAACGGCACCTCAGAAATGCAAGAGGTGGCAAATGCTATCCGCCAAGGAGCAAAAGCCTTCCTTCGTCGCCAGTACCGCACTATCGCTTTACTGTCGATTGCACTCGCCTTACTCATCTTTGGCGTCTATGCCATCCTTGGTAAGTTAGATGTCGGCACACAGACCGGACTTGCCTTCCTCTTTGGAGCACTCTGCTCTGGTATTGCGGGTTACACCGGTATGGCCGTTTCAGTTCGTGCGAACTTAAAAACTGCCGCCGCCGCTGATAAGCAGGATCTTAACAAGGCCGTCCAAATCGCCCTCCGCGGTGGAGCCGTGGAAGGTATCATGGTTGTTGCCTTGGCACTCTTTGGCTTATCATCCCTTTTCCTTGTCTACTCTTGGCTCGGCTTTGAAGAGCGCTCTATCCCTGGCTTGATTGTCGGATTTGGATTCGGCGCTTCTTTTGTCGCCCTCTTTGCTCAGCTCGGTGGTGGTATTTACACCAAAGCAGCTGACGTTGGAGCTGACCTCGTGGGTAAAGTAGAAGCCGGCATCCCAGAAGACGACCCACGTAACCCAGCCGTGATTGCTGACTTGGTCGGCGATAATGTAGGTGACTGCGCTGGTCGTGGAGCTGACATTTTTGAATCAACTGCAGCTGAAAATATCGGTGCAATGATTCTCGGTGTGGCCCTTTTCCCAACTTTTGGAATTAAGGGTGTCCTCTTCCCGCTCGTCATCATGGCTTTTGGTTTGATCGCTTCTATTATCGGTATTTTGGTTGTCCGCACACGAGCAAATGAAGACCCTATGAAGGCCCTGAACCGCGGTTACTATGTCACCAGCCTTTTGTCCGCTATCGCCTTCTTCTTTGTTACTCGCGAAATGTTTGGTGGAGCAGCCACCTGGTTCTTCCTGGCTGGCTTAGTCGGTATCATCATGAGTATTGTCTTCATGCTCCTGACGCAGTACTACACTGAACATAAATATCGTCCAGTCCGTTCAATTGCCGAGGCTTCAGAAACTGGTCCGGCAACCAACATCATTACTGGTTTGGCAGTAGCGTTTGAAAACACTGCCTTCCCAATCATTGCCATTGCAGCCACACTGTTTGGCTCCTACCTGCTCGGTGATGCAAGTGGTGTTGAGCAAGGTGGTCTCTATGGTACTGCGCTGGCCACTATGGGTATGCTCGTCACAGCTACTTATATCTTGGCTATGGACACCTTTGGTCCGATCACTGACAACGCTGGTGGTATTGTCGAAAACTCCGGTCGCCCAGAAGAAACCCGTAAGCTGACAGACACCTTGGATGCAGTAGGAAACACCACCAAGGCTCTTACCAAGGGATACGCGGTTGGTTCTGCCGCCCTGGCTGCCTTCCTCCTCTTCTCTGCGTATATTGAGGAAGTAAATAACCTCTCACCTGATCTCATTACTGCAGTTGACCTATCAAAGGTACCGGTCTTCATCGGTGCTATGCTTGGTGCCATGTTAATCTTCCTTTTCTCTTCATTGGCCATCCGAGCAGTTGGTAAATCTGCCTATGCGATTATCAACGAAGTGCGTCGTCAATTCCGCGAAAAGCCAGGCATCATGAACGGCACAGAAAAGCCTGACTACGGCCAAGCAGTTGATATTGCTACCAAGAGCGCCCTGCGCCAAATGGTTTTGCCAGGTATCATTGCCGTCACTGTCCCAATCTTAGTCGGTCTTATCTTCCGAGCAGAAGCGGTTGCCGGAATGTTAATGATCGGCACCATTGTCGGTGTCTTGCTCGCTATCGTGATGAACAATGGTGGTGGCGCCTGGGACAACGCAAAGAAATTCATTGAATCAGGTAAGTTCAAAGATTCCAATGGCAACATTCAAGCCAAAGGAAGTCAGGTACACGCAGCTACCGTTATTGGTGATACCGTTGGTGATCCATTAAAGGATACCGCTGGTCCATCACTGCACGTCTTGATCAAGTTGTTGGCAACCCTGACCTTGGTCTTGGCTCCACTCTTCATCTAAATAGTATCGGCTGGGACTATGCATTACCCAGTCGCTCGAAAAACTCTCTTTCCCCTCATCCGGCTTGGCATCAAGTCGGTTGAGGGTATTGAGTTTGTACCAAAAGATCAGCCCTTCCTGGTAGCCGCCAACCATGTGGGCTTACTTGATCCACTCTTTGTCGGCGCACCGATCGTGGAGGCAAGTGGACGTCTCATACGTTTCCTGGTAGATCCACATAAAAAATATTGGCGCTACTTTGGTCGCTATTCGCAATGGTGGACGCACGCAATACCCACACCCACTCGGGAGGATGATCATGATGCATGGTTCCGACATGTTGAGTCCTATCTCCAGCGCGGTGACTGCATCGGTATATTCCCTGAAGGAGAGGTTTCTCATGCACAACATCTCCTACAGCCCAAGCTTGGCCTCCTACGCATAGCTCAGGATACTGGGGTGCCCATCCTCCCCATTGGCATTCGTCGCATGCATCCGCTTGCGCACGCCTTCATTGGCTCAGAGAGCGTCCGCTTGCGTATTGGTAAGCCTATCCTTATTCCGAGGGAAACAGACCCACGTTCCTACCCAGCCCAAGCAGATGCTATTATGGAGGAGCTCAGTCGACTCTCTGGTATTCCTTATCCTCCCGAACAACACTATGGCTAATCCTGTCACTTTCTTACTCAGGGCAGCTCTGAAAAAGCAGCTCGTCATCGAAAATATCGAGTTGCTGCCCACGCATGGGCCTTTCATCATCGCAGGAAACCACCAGGGTTTCTTAGACGCGCCCATCCTATCCTATGTCGTGCAAAAACACACCGGACAAACACCGCTCTTCCCAACTACCTCCTGGGTATGGAAGCGGTATAAGAAAATGCTCGGTGCCCGCGGCGCCCAAAGCCTAGGCATGCTGCCTGTGCTCGATGATAAACCTGGCGCAGTATTGGAAGCCTGCGTGCAACAATTGAAACAGGGTGGTGTTATTGGCATTTTCCCCGAGGGTAAACGAAATGCTGAAGTGCAGTTGCGAACTGGGAAAACTGGCGCAGCACGTCTGGCCTTGAGCAGCGGTGCGCCTATCGTGCCGGCTGGTATTTTTGCCGGGCCAGGTGGAGCTACTGATGCGCTCAAGGAAGTGCTACAAAAAACACCTCTGCGTATTCGCTTGGGTGCGCCTATACACTTCACTGCCTCGATGGAAAACATTACTCGTGAAGAGTTGCATCGTCTGACTGATGAATGCATGCGGGCAATCGCCGCCTTAAGTGCCAAGGAATATCAACGTCAATGATGCGTCGTCGATTTTGGTCGCCATTTGAAGCTTACTGCACCAAGCGACTTACTCATGTTGAGGGACTTGAGCACGTGCCGCTGCAGCAACCTTTCATCGTAGCCGCAAATCACATCGACTGGCTGGACGGTATCATGCTTTTAGTCGCACTTGATAAAAAAATTCCTTATGTGCCCATCCGCTATGTTGCTCGAGTGAAGTCATATCAAATGCTTGGCTCCTATACTATCCCCATTGATCCTGAGAATCGAAACGGCGCCATGCATGAAGCGGAAAAACACTTAACGCAAAACGGGGTGATTGGATTTTTCCCTGAGGGAAAAAGAAATCCCTCGCCACGCTTGTTGCCTGGAAAAACCGGCTGCGTGCGCATGGCCATGCGAACAGGATTGCCTGTCCTCCCCATGGGCATCCGAGGCAAATCTCATGCCAGTTTCGTCTCTGCCCTCTGGCAGCTCCCATCTATTCTTCGAAATACTGAGGTGCATATCGGGGAGCCTCTGCGGATTCCCACAATGAAGGATGAAGAAATAAGCTATGCTATACTTCAGAAGCACACCCGAGCGCTGATGGAGCGCTTAGCTCAGCTCAGTAATAAGGAAATACCAGACTATGCAACTCACCCATGATTGGCAACGGGTTGCACATCTCTCGCCGGAGGAGCGGGCAGACATGCAAAACCGTCTTTTTCAGGCAATGGTCCGACATCAGCTCCCTTATAGTCCGCACTATCGGAAGCTTTTTGCTGACCGTAATTTAAGCTTCAGCGACTTCCGCACTACAGATGATTTGGTGAAGATTCCCTTTATCGCGAAATCAGACGTCGCCCCTACTGAAGCAGAACCAGGCAAACCAAAAACCTTCATGCTGCAGCCGGATGAAGAACTCTTAAAGAAATATGCTTCTAAGAGCACGTTGCTCAAATTAGCCTCTATGAAGTTGCAGCGTAAAGATCCGAAGCCACTGCTTGAGTGGGAATATAAACCGATTCATCTCCATTTCACCACCGGTCGCTCAGCCTTACCAACTGCTTTTGGTTATTCTGCCCGCGACATGCAGATGTTAAAAGAAACCGGGAAGCGACTCCTGGAAGTAACTGGAGTTGATCCTAGTGTGGTGGGCATCAACGGCTTTCCTTATTCCCCGCACTTGGCTTTCTGGCTCACCTATCACGCCATGACTACCATTGGTATGACCAGCCTGCAGACCGGCGGTGGCAAGATTATGGGCACGCAAAAAATTATTGACGCTCTGGAAAGAATGAAGGCTGGATTAGCTGCCTTTATTCCTGGCTATGCTTATCATCTCTTGCGCGAAGCAGTGAAGCAGCAGCGTGACTTTTCAAACCTGCAGCATATTATCTTCGGCGGTGACCGGGTGAATGATGGATTCCGTACGAAGGTAAAGGCGCTCCTCAAAGAGCTTAAGTCAGAGAACGTGAAGCTGCTCGTTACCTATGCTATGACCGAGGGAAAAACCGCTTGGATTCAGTGTGATGAACATAGCGGCTATCACACCTACCCGGATCTCGAATTCTTCGAAGTGGTTGACCCTGAGGGGCAGCGCGTCAAAGAGGGTGAGGCTGGCGAGCTTGTCTACACGGCTTTGAACTGGCGCGGCTCCATGGTCGTTCGCTACCGAACCGGCGATATGGTTCGCGGGATGACCAATGAACCCTGCCCACACTGCGGGAAGACGGTACCGCTCATTTATCCTGACATTCAGCGTGTCACGGAAATGCGCGAATTTCATATGGCGAAGTTGAAGGGTGAACTGATTAACTTGAATGAATTCTATCCGCTTCTCTCTGCCCATCCTGGCATTGAGGAATGGCAAGTTGAACTCCGTAAAAAGAATGATGACCCACATGGCCTGGATGAAATTATCGTCCACCTCACTCCTAAGACGGGTATGGATGCTCACACTGTCCAAGCCGAAACTCAACGAATGCTACACGATAAAATGATGCTCACCGTACAAACTGATATTGTGCCGCTGACCGACCTCTTGCAGCGCCTCGGCATGGAAACCGAGCTCAAGGAAAAAAGAATACTCGATAACCGACCGAAGGAGTAAGCAGGACAAAGCCTAGCTCCTCCCCTAGTCTAAGGGGAGGCTGGGAGGGGTTTAAAGAAAAGCAGCCTCATTCCGTAGAACAAGGCTGCTGTGTGATCATCTCAGATCAGGCGATAGCAGCGTAGTCAGCTTCCGAGGCGGTGGTGAAGGTCACACCTTCCTCGGGAGGAGTCAGCAGAAGTGCCTGACAGGCATTGGACTCACCATGCAGAATCAAGACCGGTGCATGTACCTTCCGGCCAATCCAATGCCGCTGTCCTTTGAGCGGGTCCGTCTTGCGCGCCCCTTTCTTCAGCTCGTAGACAGCCACATTGGTTTCACGCCAGCGACCGCGCATTCCGGTTCCTTCACTCACCCCAAGGAAGAATGCTGGGCCACTTTCGGTTCTGATCTCCGACTGCACAACGAACTCAGCCGCTTCCTCGCCAGTCCACCCTGCTTGATGAAGAGCAGACTCAATCGCATCTCGCTGCGGACATGGAATAGCCATCTCCACTACCTCCATGCGTTTGCACGCGTCATGGGCCAAACAAAAATCCCTGGACAAGCCAGGGAAACAACACGCGCGCATCGTTCCCTGTCTTGAGATGACAGAGCTGTGGTAACCACCGTTCCCGCCTAAAACGGGTGGTTGGCGAGCACTCAAACGTTCCACCGAACTCGTGCTACTTCGTGATACTAGCCACTTGTAAAAGGGCAAGAAGCATGATACTATAGCCCCGCTCAAGCAGTCAAATTTTTGTTATTTTCGTCTATTATGCAAAGCAAAATCGTCTCCAACGAGGAAGGTACCGTAACTCTCCAGGTCACTGTTCCTGCCCTCGCCCTCCCACCTTATCTCGAAAAAGCTAGCCAACGCATTTCTCAAAAAGTAAAAGTTGAGGGTTTTCGCGTAGGCAAGGCACCGTATGCTGTTTTACGTCAGCGCCTCGGTGATGGGGCTATTTTAGAAGAAGCGGCTGAGGAAATCGTGCAAGAAACCTTCACTCAAGCGGTCAATGAACACAAGCTTATTACTGTTGGACCACCTGAAGTAAATATTGAGAAGCTCGCTCCAGATAATGATGTCATCTATACCGCCAAAGTCGGACTCTTGCCAAAGGTAACAAAGGTGGAGTACGGAACTTTGAAAGCACGGCCAGAAAAGCTCGAAGTAAAACCAGAAGAGGTTGAAAAAACGATTGAGCGTCTCCGTGAAATGCGCGCAAAGGAAAGTGCAGTAGATCGACCAGCTGCCAAGGGTGACCGCGTCGTTATCAACTACAAGATTTTTATGGATAAGGTACCGGTTGATAATGGCCAATCGCAAAACTTCCCAGTGAAGCTTGGTGAGTCAACCTTAATCCCAGGTTTTGAAGACAATTTGGTGGGCATGAAAGCAAATGAGGAAAAAGAATTTACGCTCACCTTCCCTAAAGACAGTTCAGAAAAACGCTTTGCCGGAAAAACCGTTGAAGTGCAAGCAAAGGTAAACCAGGTCTTCCAAATTGAATTACCTGAATTGAATGATGAGTTTGCAAAATCCCTTGGGGCCTTTGCTCACATGGATGATGTGAAAAAGAAGATTGAAGAAAATCTCCACGAAGAAAAAAAGCGTGAGATTGAGCACGAATTTGAAGTGGCACTTATGGAAGAGCTGATTGAAAAAGCAAGCTTTGACCCCATTCCTGAAATCCTCCGAGGCGTAGAACTCAATCGCATCATCCGCGAAATGAAAACTGATATTGAAGGACGCGGCCTCAAATGGGAAGACTACCTGCAACATATTAAGCAGAGTGAAGAAGAGCTGCGAAAAGAAATGGCCCCACAAGCTGAGAAGCGCATTAAGAGCGCCCTCCTGCTGCGCCACATCGCTGATGTTGAAAACCTCGCTATAAGTGATGAGGAGTTACAAAAAGAGCTGGAAGAACACGTCCAGCAAGCTTCGGCTCAAGGAATCTTGAAGCAAGAGCTCGCTACTCCTGAATATAAGGACTCTCTCAAAAACCACCTCCGCAACCAGAAGGTCTTCGCCCTATTGAAAGAGCGAGCAAGTGACAAATCCGAGGGCGAGCAGGGAAAATAGCCAGCAAGAAGCAATCATCGAGTACGGCGTAATTACTACTTGTCGCCATGTTGCTTAGATTATCTTGGCATAGCTGGACAAGCTCGGTGGCTTCAGTTACACTTACCCAGCACGAGATACTTAACAGAATACACGTATGGCCGAACACACATTTAGCGACGCAAATTTTGCAACTGAAGTAGAGCAAGAGAGCTCTATGCCAGTTTTAGTTGACTTCTGGGCACCATGGTGTGGCCCATGCCGAATCCAAGGTCCAATCATTGAGGAAATTGCCAAGGAGTTTGAAGGCAAAGTAAAGGTTGGCAAACTAGAGGTTGATGAAAACCCTATGTCTGCGCAAAAGTACAATGTACTCAGTATTCCTACTGTTGCACTCTACAAGAATGGCCAGATTGTCTGGCAGGGTGTAGGTGTCCAAAGTAAGGAAAAGCTGGCTGAAGAGCTGCAAAGCGCCCTTAGTTAGACACACAACTTCATACTACATTTATGGCTACTGCTAATCCATTCCAGTCCGCCTTATCGCAACTCGAAAAAGCACTAGGCTTGCTTCAGCTAGCTCCACACATTGTTGCTGAACTTAAAAAACCTCGTCACATTCATGAATTCACCATTCCGGTACTTATGGATGACGGATCACGACAAGTCTTTACTGGCTATCGCGTGCAATATAATGATGCTCGTGGACCATTTAAGGGTGGTATTCGCTATCATCCAAAGACAAACCTCCATGAGGTAAAAGCGCTTGCTGCTTGGATGACCTGGAAGTGCGCCATTGTAGACATCCCTTTTGGCGGTGGTAAAGGTGGCGTGATTGTTGATCCTAAAAAACTATCAAAAGGTGAGCTTGAACGATTGAGCCGAGGATGGGTGCGTGAAATGTATCGCAATATTGGACCGGATATTGACGTCCCAGCGCCTGACGTCAGTACCAACCCCATGATTATGGGATGGATGGTAGATGAATATAGCCGCATGGTAGGCTCCTGGCAGCCAGCCACCTTTACTGGCAAGCCGGTTGAGTTAGGTGGTATACCAGTCCGAGAATACTCTACTGCCCGAGGAGGCCTTATCGTTGTAGAGGAGCTGGTGAAAAAAATGAAGTTAAAACCAGCCAAAACAACCGTAGCCGTGCAAGGCTTCGGCAACGTCGGCTATTTCATTGCAGAAATGCTTCATGATGCTGGGTTCAAGGTTATCGCCTTATCAGACTCTCAGGGTGGTATTCTTGCGAAGAACGGAAAGTCAATGGACCCTCGCAATGTAATGAAATCGAAAAAAGAACGCGGCATGATCCACGGATGCTACTGCGTAGGTTCAGTTTGCGACTGCGAAAATTACACTGCAATTACAAATGAAAAACTTCTCCAGCTTCCAGTTGACCTCCTCGTCCCTGCAGCGTTAGAAAATGCTATCACCAAGGAAAATATGCGTAAGGTGAAGGCCAAAGCAATACTCGAAATGGCTAATGGGCCACTTACCCCCGAGGCTGATGAGTACTTTTTCAAGCGCAAGATACCGGTTATCCCCGACTTCCTAGCCAATGCAGGTGGAGTGGCTGGATCCCATCTCGAATGGGTGCAAAATCGTCAGGGAGTACTCTGGTCTGACAAGGAAGTGCTACAAAAACTTGATAATAAGATGCGTGAGGCCTTTGCTTCAATGTGGAATGCAGCAGAGAAACATACCACAGACCTACGCACTGGTGCATATGTGGTTGCAGTAGAGCGCGTAGCAAAAGCAATCCAAGCCAAAGGCGCTTAAGTGCTAGAAAGATAGTCGGTGAAGCGGGAAAAAGTAAAAACTTGCTTGACGGGGCACTAAAAATTTACTACACTGTCATCAACACTTCATGCTTGTCGTGTTCTGCACTGAAGCGCTTACCAGTTGAGCGCTTCTTGCGTACGGTGCTACTCTATTGACATGGATCTCTCTCGATTTCTGCAAAAAAATTTCCGCTACGCAGTCATAGGCTCAGTATATAATCCGGAAAAGTACGGACACAAAGTTTTACTCGATCTCCAGAGTGCTGGTCTGCGGGTTTTTGGCATACACCCTCAGGCAGGCGAAGTAGAAGGCATCTCTATTTACTCCTCACTTCGGGAAATACCAGGGAAGATTGACGTAGTAGTTTTTGTTATTAAGGCTGATGATGGACTTCGGGTACTTGATGAGATAGAGGAGCTCGGTATCGACAAAGTCTGGTTCCAACCCGGAGCTGAGGATGAACGCATTCGTCAAAAAATAACGCAACTGCATCTTGACGGAGTAGCTGATGGTTCCTGCATTATGGTAGCTCGTCGTACTCTAGGCATCCATGGCTAGACAATACCTCCGAAGCGATCATGAGCAAAAGCTTTGGCAGCAAGGTTACCAAGCCATTGTTGGACTAGATGAAGCAGGCCGGGGAGCACTGGCCGGCCCGATTGTGGCTGGGGCTGTAATATTTCATCCCGGGACACATATTGAGGGAATTCACGATTCAAAAGTGCTCAGCCCAAAAGCCAGAGCGGAACGCTATGAGGAGATTACCAGCCAGGCAAAGGCCTGGAGTGTTGGGGTGGTGAGTCATAGGGCCATTGATCAACGAGGAATTGCCTATGCTAACCGCCAAGCCTTTGTCCTCGCCTTACAAGGCTTAAGCCTGCAGCCTGATTACATTCTTTCTGACGCCTTCCCTGTGCAGCAGGTAGATATTCCCTATCAAGCAATTATCGACGGTGATGCCAAGGTGTTTAGTATTGCTGCGGCTTCGATAATTGCCAAAGTATATCGCGACAACCTCCTGTGCCAGGCTGACAAAAAATGGCCAGTATATGGATTTGCCCAACATAAAGGATATGGCACCGCAGCACATATCGATGCCATACAAAAGCACGGTGTCGCGCCATTTCATCGAAAAAGCTTCATTCATATCGAGTCCTAAGTACTGCTAGAGGGAACTTTGTGGTATACTAATACAGCTTGTTACTAGTATTTCTCTCATGGATCAGAGTTCCGAAGCCGGAATACTTAAACCTGGACTTATCCTTCGCAGCACTGGACTCGAGTTTGGTATGGCTGTGGCTGATTTTGGCTGCGGCGGAACAGGACCCTTCACTATGGAGGCTGCGAAAATTGCCGGGAATCAAGGTAAGGTCTATGCAGTGGATATTTTAAAGTCCTCGCTCTCAGCCCTTATGGCTCGTGTTCGTCTGGCTGGCTACACGAATGTCATCCCGGTTTGGTCTAACCTAGAACGCTTCGGAGCCGCGAAGGCGATCCACGATGGCTCGGTTGATTTTGGCATTGTGGCCAACGCTCTCTATCAAAGCTCTCACCCTGAAGCAGTACTCAAGGAAGTTTTTCGTACTCTGAAGGGTGGAGGTCGGGCCTTAGTGATTGAGTGGAATACTGGCCGAGCAACTATTGGACCAACAGAGAAAGAGCTGGTCCCGGCCGATCAAATCCGTTCCTATCTTGAAAAGCTAGGTGCCCGAGAGCTTGAATTTTTTGATGCCGGACTCTATCACTACGGAATGGTTATAGAGAAAGTCGGTCGAGCACCAAGCAGCTAACACATGCCATCCCCAACCCAACAGCGTGGAAAACTTGCGGAGGATTTTGTGGCACAATGGCTGCAACAACAGCACTACGAAATCCTCGACCAGCACTACACCTGTCGCTTTGGGGAAATTGATATTATTGCACGAAAGAACGATACGCTTATTTTTATTGAAGTACGAGCTCGGAAAACAAGCGCATTTGGTGACGTGCTACAATCCATGAGCCAATCTAAGCAACAACGCTTAGCAGCAGCGATCGAAGACTATCGCAATACGCACCCTCAATATCAAAAAATGCTTTATCAATGTGATTTAGTTGCGGTTAATCCCATCAATAACGCACTTCAACATTATCCTCACTTAAGCCTCGATGTTGAAACATAACGCTCAGCACTTCTCTGGCCGCACTATGCGAGGTGAAGGTATTGCTACGACAACAACTGGCTACCCCACTCTTAATCTTGACCGACGCACACTACAAGGCACCTTGCCTAAAAGGGGCCTCTGGTCCTGTTGGGCTAGCCTCCACGGTAAGCGCTACCCTGCCACCCTGATCATCGGTGTGCCCTATCAACGAAAGAAGCGGAAACACGGCAAGGTGGAGGTCCACATCCTTGGTACGGTGAAAGTACGCGCTGGCACTCGCGTGGAAGTACACCTGGTTGATTGGATTCGAGCCCTTATTCCCTATACCACGGTTGAGGCACTGCAAAAGCAAATCGCGAAGGACCTCCGCACTGCCCGCCATCAACTTAAGCTAAAATGATTAAAATACTTGCTCAAGAAACTGCGATAAAAAAGACTGCAAAAGTTTGGCCCTTGTTTTTACAACAAGTAAAGCTTGGATTAAGCGAGCGCCAAGTGAGCCGATTATTACGCCGTCTGCTTCTGAGCGAAGGACTTGACCGGCGTGCTTTTCCATTTATTGTCGCAGCCAGTGAACAGGCAGCGGAGCCTCATCATGTTCCAAATGGTCGCGTGCTCCAAGCTGGTGATAGTATTAAAATAGATTTTGGCGTTACCTACGAAAGCTGGAAAACTGATATCACCCGCACTGTCTTCCTGGGCAAGCCAAGCGCAGAACAGAAAGCACTCTACACCTTAGTCCTTCGCGCACAGGAGCGTGCCGCCCAAAAACTTCGTCCAGGTATACCTGCCCGGGATATTGATGATATATGTCGTGGAGTGATTGCCAAAGCCGGTTTTGGCAAATTCTTTATTCACTCCACGGGCCATGGCGTCGGCCGAGCAATTCACGAGCCGCCGTATCTCACTCCTTCGCGTCGCGGAAATCGCTTACTGGCCGTTGGGGACGTGGTGACTATCGAGCCTGGCATTTATATCAAAGACAAGATCGGCATCCGTATCGAGGATATGTATGAAATTACTGCGACTGGTGCGCGGGACTTGAGCGCGGGGATACCGAAAGACCTCAATTCAAACGTACTTATATAGTTACTCTAAAAACCCGTAAAGTCGAGTGACTGGATAATCGCTTGATTTATTTTACTAACACTTCCAACCGGATGAGAATCAAACAACTGAATAACTCTTTTTTGCTCTTCCCAATAAAAGAAGTATTGAAAAAACTCAACGCCATCATAACTATAATCAAATACTGTAAATTTTTTACCATCAATATCAACTGTTCGCTTGTTTAAATATCCTTCTGGGTTATAGCCTTCCGCCGGGACATCGCCAGGAAAACCATTTACTACCCAATTAAAAATATTATCATCAACAAACTCATCACGATCAAAAATTCTGACCTCGACATTATATTGTTCTGATATATCATTCCTCCTAATCGATTTCCAATCGTCATGAGGCATATCAGCTGGTGGTCCTCCGATGCTATATGTTTGGGGATAGCGAATAGTATAGCTATACGTTTCATTTTGGTAAGTACGCCATGTGTCGACGAAATTAAATGACTCGATTATTTCGTCTCCTATTTGGGCATCATTGCTTACTAATACGAAGTTTTCAAATCCATCGGAGCGATATTCTCCTTCATATTTTTCAGTATCATCGGAATGATACAGCGAAAATACTGAATTATCAGCATCGCTGCTTTCGAAAACTTGAAGAACCAAATCTTCATTATTATTTGCCGCCCTATTTACGTGATAACGAATTGGATATTTAAATGTAAAACCAAATATTTGATCAGTATAGGAATTTTTTTGAACTTCTCCTTCATTGTCCTCTTGAATTACTGCTTTAAATTCAGCGGTAATAAAATTCGCTGTACTTCCCTCATTAAAAGTAAGTACTGGATATTCTCTACTCACATCCCACTCGGACAAAGAGCTGTATTGCGGCAACACGTCACCTATTAATGTGGCTACTGGTGAAGTCGTTCCATCGCTTGCATAGAGTCGTACTACAAAAGTATCATCCGTGGTGCTTCCATAGAGCACAAACCACTTTCCATCTGGACTCATTCCACTCTTTGGATTACATGGAGTTTCACTATAGTTATAACTAGCTTCTCCACCTACCACTTCCTTACTCAGTGATTGATAATCAATAAGATTCACGTAACTGTAGTTACCACAACCCTCGCCGCCTGGAGCTGCAATAATAATTTCTTTCTCACTATTCCATACAATGCTGGTATATGCCGTTCCCTTGCTCTTCATTACTTGATTAAAGCTATCAATTGGATCGACTGCGTCTTCAAAAGTATTCTTAGCAAAGTTATACACCAAGCCCCGTGTTGATACCGGCATGGGACTGCTGAAACCGGGAATAAACTCTTCACTTTGTATATCAAATTTTCCTACTTCAAGAAGTAGTTTAGGTTCATTGAGAGATGGAAAAACTTGTACCGTACTTTCAAATAGTTCCGTACCATCTAGGTAGTCAACTTTTGGAAGATGGATAAACTGTTCAGACGCATAGTCATAAAACCAAAAATCTGGATCTACGCCTGCCTCATATTCAAAGTCGCTTGAGATATCAGGAATATAGGTTGTTGCACTCGGACCTGTTCTCCAGAAAAGCGCACCATTCCAGGTAACTGTCCCGGTGTATTCAGACGCATTAAATGGAGTTGTAATTATCTCTTCTCCAGCATCCTGTGTAGTATGTATAAATTCTTTTGTAGTATAACGATAGCTATATTCCCGCCAATTCATTGATCGAGACCAATTGGAATAATCTTCTTCAGTGCTGGTTTCTGTATCTAAAACACACGTCCCGGCAGCGTCAGCAATTTCTGGATTATCATATTCACATTTATATCCGCTTGGACACTCTAGACCGGCGATAGTACCGCAAGTTACCTCCTCAGAACACTCCGCAAACTCACAATTCAGTCCGGTGCGACCTACGTAGGAACCATCGGGGCAGAGTTTGGCCTCTAAAGTGCAGGCCACGTCATTATTTACATTAGCTACTTCCTGCGTCTGCGTTGCAACTTGCCAGCCAATGTACACGATAAATGAACCAACACCAAGTGCGGCGAAGATGAAGAGGATGGGAAGCCAAGTGATGCCTTTATTTATCATATTTGTGCTATTTATTCAGTAAATTCAAATGTAGAAAGGATGTGCCTCTCTACGTCATTTAACTGGTCATCACCAACAAACCAAAGGCTAAACATAGTATCGTTATGAACTAATGCGTATCCCATATTGTACGGCCCACAGCCTGGACCATCATCGCATGCTGGCCTAAATAAAAAGATATTCGCTGGTTGTCCACTTAGCACACCTTCAGAAACCGGTTCGTGGCCGTTAATTGATACAACTTCATCATTAACTATTGCGTCCTGGTCTGCGATTGAACCAATTCTAACATAAGCGTAGTGATCATCCTCGCCAGTAGGATAAAGATCAATATAGTGGGCATCGGATTGACTATAATAATAAGTATTATCGGTAGCCCTAATTTCAAATTCTATTCCAAGCTCCGCATTCGTATATGTCTGCCATTCATCTACACTCTCACGTAATCCTGCAAAACTCTCTTCAAGTGCTGTGCTGGCCAAGGTTTGCATTTCAACTATTGTGGCATTAGGCGAACAAGCTGATTGCGGCCTGGTATAGTAATAATACCAATCATTAATTTGGATCGGGTCCTGAAACCTAAGAGGGCCTTCGGGAATAGGCGAGGTGTATCGAGAAATTATTCCAATACCATCATCACTTGACCCGCAGTAATCATGGTCCTCAAGTCCAATTGTTGAAAAAGAAGCGCGGCCTGAATCTGCTACATAAGTATACTCAACTCCTTCAGTAATAGGTAGTTCAACACCCCATTCAGTAATTTGAAGATACTCATCTTCTGAGGAATCATCACTACTGTTAATGTTTGTGTTCGCTGCTGAACACTCCGCAAATTCACAATCCGGCCCAGTGCGACCAACGTAGGAGCCGTCGGGGCAGAGTTTGACCTCCTCGGTACAGGCTACGTTATTTACTTTCACACTATTGGTTGTTTTGCTATTTTGATAATTAGCCCACAGGGCATATCCCACGCTAATACCTAAACCAACTGCAATCAGTACAAAGAGCGCAGGGATGAGCGAGAAACCACGTTGATTATGCATTTACATTGATATTAATTGAGACTTTTTTACTATAACAAACGCACATCAAAAAAACAAAAAGGTTTCTTCAATGCACAAGGGGTCGAAGTGGTCCGCCAACAGGATATGAAATTAAGCTCTTTCTCTGCTCAAACGCCGAAGACTTGGGCCCGCAGGGTTAAGTCTGAGGCGTAAAGGGACATCCTTGCGAAGGGCGCAGTGAGGACAATGTATTTGTCTTCACGGAGCCCGCAGTAAGTGATGGCCCGTGGAGCGGGTGAGCGGATTCGAACCGCCGACCTTCTCCTTGGCAAGGAGACGTTCTAGCCAACTGAACTACACCCGCATGTAAATTTACTTCTGGAGGCGTGGGCGGGAATCGAACCCGCGAATAGGGGTTTTGCAGACCCCTGCCTTACCACTTGGCTACCACGCCCTGAGCGCTTTGCCTAACAATACCTTCTTTAAAACAACGCCAAGACGAGGTTAGCGTCAATGAGTGTAGCAAAGACTTATCCGAAAATCAAGCCTCTTGGAAAAGCGAAATATGGTGCTATACTGCGCCTATGGAACTCCTCACTGACATCGCCCAACTCGCCTCTACCCTCGGCCTAGGCGCCTTCCTGGGTATTCTTATCAAACACTTCCTTGATAAATCACGAAACAGTCAGGTGATGCTTTTTGAAGCTAGACGCAGGGCCTACAAAGACGTGATCGGCCGAATTAACAACTTCTTTAGTGAGGACGATATGCGAGGCTTAGGCCGGCTCGAACGACGCATGCGAATGAACTCTTTTTTCAGCGAGTCTCTCCTCCTCGGTGGTCGACAACTCCAAGAAGCAATCCATGCGTATATGGATGAAGTCGATGAAGTTGAGGAACGGATGAATAAGGATGAGACTAGTGAAGAAGAGGCCGCGCAGCTTGATGAGCAACTGAGTCAAACCATTAGCAAAATCGAAGCGCTGATGCGTAAAGAGCTGGGAGTTCGCTAAAGATTAAAGTGTCCCGGACCCGTTGGGATTGTAGCCGTTCTGCACTTCCTCGCCGTCAGCATATCCGTCACCATCAGTGTCAGGGTTATTCGGATCAGTGCCGTATTGCGCTTCTTCATCATCAGTTAGTCCATCGCTATCGGAATCTGCTAGACCATTACTTGAAGAAGTATTGGTATTGTAATTGTAAATAATCGAGTCTTCCAGCAAGCCTGGACCAAGTGGATCGTAACCGCTAGAAACTTCTGCGCCATCTAAATACCCATCATCGTCCGTATCAGCATCATAGGGATCGGTCTTATAAATCTTTTCTCGTGAATCCGGCAAGCCATCCTTATCTGAATCTAGATTTACTACCACGTCATCATCCAGAACATTGTTATTCGTGTTTGCTGTGCTGGTATTTGTATTCGCGTTTGCGCTCGTTTGCACTGTCTGCGCCTCAACTGAAAGCAGGTCTGGTGTCATAGTGTTTTCGCCCTCCACATAATCCCTCACAGAAACTGATACATTCAGCATTTGATATGTTAAAGAATAGGTAGTCCCGTCACTGCTATAAGGAAATTCTGCAGCAGTAAATACATCGAGTATATCTTCCTCGGTAAGGTAGTCAGTGAGTAAATCACTTAAGACAAGTGGGTAGGTCTCGTTCTGAGCGTAATATTCATCAAGCGCTCCCCAGACGTTTACTAGCTTCACAAATTGATTTTGTATCTCGGCAGAAACAGGGTCTGTACTGAAGCCATTCTCAACACTTCCTAGGAGTGCCAACTGCGCTTCTTCGGCGCTCATCGTTTCGGTTGGCGCAGTCACGCTTTGACCGGGATCGAGATCAGTCAAGGTTTGAGTAAATGAAAGAGTAAGTTGTTTATCATACTGGCCGTCAAGCTGCGAAGAAAAAGGAATTCGAGTAGCAAGACTGTACTGTACTATTTCTTTACTTGTTGGCTGGACCCAAAAATTTACTTCTGAAAGGTCAAAGAGGTACTGCATCGCAGCTTGGTTATCTGCATCTATTAATTCTTTGTAGAAACTCGCATCATAAGGTAAGAGTGCCGTACTGGGATAACGCTCAATCAAATCCTGAGTAATATTGTTATACCAAGCCGGAATAGCCGCTGCCTGAAAATGCACGCTGAATCGCTTTGTGGAGATTCCATTTATATTCTCACTCTCGACTGACTCATCAACAGTGAACACGCCATCCTCATAAGCTGACTGCACAATGAGCATCAATTGCTCTTCTTGATCTGCCGACGGAGTTTTTTGGATATTAACTGGCAAATCTTCTCCTGCAGCCAAGCCGGCAATTTCTGCCAAGTCAATTTTAATCCACTTACCAACGATTGCTGTTGTATCGCTAGGAAAGAATGGTATCTCTGGTAGCTTCTCAATGTTGATATAATAAACCCCATCTACAAGTTTCAGATTAACGACCGTAGGCCAGCTTTGACCATTGATTACCGGGTTAGCAGTAATATGACCTTCGGAATTCAATAAATCGCTTTTGTCTGACTTAACTGTAAATCCATCAATGGAAATATTCATTGCTGAACCGTCAGAAAAATCTGCAAGAAGAGTACGAACCGTGCTTTCACTATTAGTATTTGTAGAATGTAAAGCTTCTGGTGGTGTAGGAACATCAACTCCTTTTGTTTCTACTTTTGCGCTGATTTCTATTTTTGTTTGTCCTTCAGTCGCATTGTTCAACTTGCTAAATGCCTCACCTAGCAGCTTTGCTGAACTGTTATTTGGTAGGAAGGGAATTTCAAAAGGGAGATAACCAGTCATTGAAGCCCAGGCCGTACCTCCGACCAAGAGTAATCCAAATAAAACCCCCAGGAGAATTTTAGGGGCTGACGAACTGCGACGAGGCGTCCGACCCTGCCCGGTATATGCTGGAGATTGATGAAGCGGCTCAGGAGTACTTGGCGGAATCACTGGCGGCATTTGTTGTGCATTTAAGTTTGGCATTTGCTTGTCAGTTGGAGTCTGCACTTGGGTGGATGGTGGTGTAAAAGCGACTCGAGGGGTATATGAAGGCTGCGTTGGAGCTACCGGCGCATGCGATGGTACAGAAAAGTCATCCAGGGGTTGTGGTGTACCCGACGTATTCCCTGCCGAAGAAAAATTGTGTTGATCCATCCCCCGTGTCCCCTAAAAAATAACTAGAAATAAGAAAATACTTCAAGCATTATTATACCATAGTAATGCTTTGGTCCCAAGCAATTGACGATAGGAGAGAAGCGCTCTAGAGTAGGCCTATGGTGAGACAAAAAAAGAAAGTGCAAAATAAAAATTTCTTCCAAGCTGTCTATGTGCTAATGGAACAAATCCCCTATGGGCGAGTTTCTACCTATGGGCAACTTGCCGCACTCATCAGTACACCCCGAGCAGCCCGCGTGGTTGGCTGGGCACTTCATCAACTGGATAATCAAGCTCTGCCCTGGCATCGAGTAATTAATAGCCGAGGAGAAATAAGTACGACTTGCGAAACTCATACCCAGGTCACACAGAAACGACTCTTGGAAAAAGAGGGTGTGCAAGTAGAGATCAAAAATGGCGTGTATACCGTGGATCTAAAAAAATATCTTTGGCAGCCGCCTAAGACTTGAAACGGTAGAAAAAAGCTGCTAGGGTAATTCTGCTCTAAAGGCTCTACTAAGTCTTATTTCTTCTGAGCGGGTGTCGTATAGTGGTAATACCTCAGCTTTCCAAGCTGATGCCAGGGGTTCGATTCCCCTCACCCGCTCAGAGGACGTAAGGAGAAATACTTACATACAGTGCGGGTTCGATGGACTTTATCCCGCTGAATTGCGGGAGCTACCCGCTCCAGGAAATTTTTTACTATCGCTATAGTCTTGACAAAAGCCCAAATAGGGGCTATTTTTGTGCGTACAGTTCGATTGCTCTTTCGCAATCTCAAACTACCGATCTGAGGTGAGTCTCTCTGTAGACTGTTCTAAGGAAACGGCACGGTAGCATTGTGACTGACTGGGTTAGCTTGAGCCCTCACCCGTCAGCACACTCTGCTATCTGTGTCCGAGTGAACATGTAGAGACTCACCTCGCCTTTTTCATCCTTCAATCGAAGGAGTGTTCATCCGAGGAAACTGGGGGAATTGGGAGCTAGCTGTGGAGGTCGAATGACACTGAAATTCCTTTAGTAGAGCCTGCTCTACGTTTCGTTCGCGTCCCATGGATGGGACATAGGAAGATTCACACTTCGAAAGAAGGGCTCAAGTATGACGGCAAAGACTGGGAAACCGACACGGGCTCGTAAGCCCAAGCGCGTTCCGCTCACTCTCTCCTTGCATGATGGTCGTCGACTCAACTACATGGTCGGACCTGAAGGTGACGAAGAGATGACTGTCTTCTCGGACGGTCAGGTAGTCGGGGATATGCATCGACTTGCTACTCATCTCCGGGCGGACGCCACGTCGGTCACCACCGACACGGCTGCAAACGCCACCTGGCTCGAGAAGCGGGGCATCAAAACCCACTTCAACGGCCGCTGGAAGGGCGTCGCTGCCAGTCGGTAGCTGGGGGACATCAGGGCGCATCTGGAACATTCCGGATGCGCCTTTTCCTATTGAAAAAAGCCTAAAAAAAGCGTAGGATAAAGGCAGCAGATAAGCAGTCTTATCCAGCTTTTCATCCTAATATTCACGCTATGAAAATCACCCCAACGATGTTCCGTGCCTATGATCTCCGCGGCCTTGTTGATAAAGAATTAAACCCGGAAATCGCTGAACATCTTGGTCGGGCGCATGGTACCTATATGAAGCGACATGGCATCACCCAAGCAGTGGTGGCGCGCGACTTTCGAGCATCCAGTCCTGCCTATAGTGAAGCGCTCATGAAAGGATACAGCTGGGCAGGAATCGATGTGGTCGATATTGGCATGAACTTAGTTGGCACTTTTTATTGGGCGCAGCACTATCTTAATCGCCCGGGCGGCGCTATGGTATCCGCTTCTCATAACCCGGCTGAATACAACGGATTTAAATTCGCAATTGGCCTTTCTGAAACACTGGTCACTGAAGGTATGCAGGAAATTCAGCGCATGGTTGAAGAAGAGGATTATGAGCAAGGGGAGGAAGCAGGTCAGATACGTCAGCAAGATATTCGACCCGCTTATTATGCCGATCTCATTAAGCGTTTGCCGCTTGAAAAGAAATTCCGCGTGGTCGTGAATGCTCGTCATGCCACCTCAGGCGCAATTGCTCCAGAGCTCCTCCGGCAGGCTGGTTGCGAAGTTATTGAATATCGAACTGAGGTCGATCCGAGCTTCCCTATGACCTGCGACCCAACGGAAAATGATGTAGCAGAAGACCTTCGTAAGGCGGTATTAGAAGCTAAGGCTGACATTGGCTTCACCTATGATCCAGATGGAGACCGTATTGGCGTAGTGGATGAAAAAGGCACCATTATTTGGAACGACGTGCTGGTTGCCCTTTTTGCGGTTGAGGTATTAGAGGATCATCCAGGCGCCAAAATAATGTTTAACACCCTCTGCTCAAAAGTCGTGCCGGAAACTATTACAAAGCACGGCGGCGAGCCATTCATGTGGCGAACCGGCCATTCATTCCTTAAAAAGAAAAACCAGGAAGTAAAAGCTGCTTTTATTGGAGAGCTTTCCGGCCACTTCTTTTTTTCGGCTGACTTTTACAACCACGATGATGGCCTCTACTCCACCATGCGCCTACTGCACTATCTCTCACGAAGCGGCCAAACCCTTTCACAAGCACTTGAGCAACTACCAAAGTTTATCTCCAGTCCGGAAATTAAACTCTACTGCGACGATACAAAAAAAGTTGATGTGGTCCAAAGAATTAGCGCTGAGTTGAAAAAGGATTACCCTGATGCGGACGTAATTGATGACGAGCGAGCTGGTGATGGCGTGCGTTTAGAATTACCAGATGCGATGTTTGTGGTGCGTTATTCGCAAAACGGTCCCTACCTCACGGTAAAATACGAGGCAACAGCCCAAGGACGTTACGACGAGCTGCGAAAATATCTCTCTGATAAATTGCACACCTTCCTAGAAATCGACTGGAAGGCAAAGATTAATGTAAACTTAGAAGCGCTGGAATAATATATGATCGGCATTTTTGACTCAGGCATCGGGGGCTTAACTGTCGTTAAAGAATTGCAAAAGGTCTTACCTGGTTATGCTTTTCGTTATCTGGGCGATACGGCCCGGATGCCCTATGGCAACAAAAGCCCTGAGGCGATTATTCAGTATGCCTTGGATGACGCGGAGGAATTAGTAAAGCACGGTGCGAAAATCCTGGTAGTTGCCTGCAACTCAGCTTCGAGTGTTGCGCTCCCTGCCCTGCGTGAAAAATATCCCGAGATTCCAATCTTTGACGTTATTGGTCCAGCAGTAAAACACGCCCATGATGTAAGCAAGGGCCGTGTCGGAGTGATTGGCACGCGAGCAACTATCAACTCGGGTATTTATGAGCGCGAGTTAACCAATGCAAAAAAGATTGAGGTGTTTGGGCAAGCTTGTCCTCTCTTGGTGCCGTTAGTGGAGGAAAACTGGTTGGATAAACCAGCCACAAAAATGGTCCTACGCAGCTATCTCTATCCTTTGAAGCGACAGCAAATCGATACCCTCATTCTCGCCTGCACCCATTACCCCTTGCTGAAGAACATCATTCATCAGAAAGCTGGCAAGCGAGTTGCTATTATTGACCCAGCAGAAGAGACAGCTGCTACTATTAAGCATTACCTGCAGGAGCATCCTGATTTGGACGCGCAATTAGCAAAAAACGGTGAAGCGGTTTTCACGCTGACTGATGTCACCCCGCACGCAAATGACATGGCTGCTCGCTGGCTGGGCCATCCGGTCCGCTTCGAAAAAGTAAATCTAAGCTAAACCCATTACCTGCTTCACGTCTTGCATTGTCTGCTGAGCAATCGGTCGAGCTTTTTTCGCACCATCGTGCAAGATCTTCCAAACCTTTTTGGGATCTTTGGCCAGCTTGGCCCGGCGCTCTTGGAACGGTGCTAAACCTTTTACCAAAGCATCAGCTAAATCGTGCTTCAGGTCGCTATAACGAATACTACCGTCAGCATAGGCTGCTTCGTACTTCTTCACCTGAGCTGAGGTGCCAAACTCCTTCAAAAGCACGAGTAAATTTTTCACCCCAGGATCCATCTCACCTGTAGTCTGCCCACCGCTGGCCGTCACTGCTTTGGCAACTTTTTCGCGAATCGTTTTTTCATCATCAGTCAGTGCAATATAATGCTTCGGCCCGAGCGATTTGGACATTTTCTTTAAGGGATCAGCCAGCGACATAACACGCTTTGCCTCAGTTAATTGCGTTTTTGCTTCGATGAAGGTTTGACCAAAGCGACTATTAAACTTCCGTGCGATAATACGGGTGAGCTCTACATGCTGCTGCTGATCTTCACCAACTGGCACAATCTGCGTGCCATAAAGAAGAATATCTGCGGCCATGAGCACGGGATAGGTTAAAATACCCGCACTCGTTGATGCGTGCTGATAGGACTTCTCTTTATACTGCGTCATTCTTTCAAGCTCCCCTAGAGGGGTAATCGTATTTAATGACCAAGCCAACTCAGCGTGCTCAGGCACATGCGATTGGACAAATAAGGTCGCCTTTTTTGGATCTAAACCTGCTGCTAAATAATCTAGCGCGACATCAAGGATACGCTGCTGCAAATCTTTAGGCTCGTAGGGAACGGTAATCGCGTGCAGATCAACAATGCTAAAAATACAGTCATGGGTCTCTTGCAGCGGCACCCATTGTTTTAACGCACCCAGGTAATTACCAAGGTGAAGAGTACCGGAAGGCTGAATGCCTGAAAAAACTCGAGGGGTGGTTTTTGCCATACTAGGTCACTATGATTACTGGCAAAATCATTGGCGTGCGCTCAATGCGCTTGAAGATGAGCTTTTCTAATGCCTTACGAATTTTATTGCGCAAATCAGCTTCATTTGCCTGAGTCTTTGGCTCGGTGTCTTTGAGCTCACCCTGCACCGTCTTACGAATTTCATTCAACAACTGTTGATTGCTTTGTGGGAAAATAAAACCTCGCGTAATAATGTCGGGCTTCCCAAGGGGCCGACCAGTCCGACCATCGACAGTCGCTACAATCAACACCATGCCGTCGGCTGATAAATGCTTACGATCACGGAGCACCACATGAGAAACATCGCCCACGCCTAAGCCATCCACAAAAACATGATCGGTTGGGACATATTCCTTGGTCAACTTGCCACCTTGCTTCGTAAATTCAATCACCTGACCGTTATCAGCGACTAAGACGTGATCCTCGGCCATGCCCTCCTCCATAGCGTAGCGTGCGTTCATGCGTAGGAAAGAGTGATTGCCTTCAATAGGAATAAAGTACTGCGGTCGAATCGTGCGGATGAACCAGCGAAGATCCTCGCTTTTGGCATGACCGCCAGCGTGAATATCGAGCATCTGGTTGTCATATACATCTGCACCTTCGCGGAAGAGTCCATCCTTTAAGCGCTGCACTGCCCGCTCATTCCCCGGCACCACGGAAGATGAAAATACGACTAGGTCGCCTTTTTGGATTTTCAAATACTTATGTTCGCCGTTTGCCATACGCATCAACACTGCCCGCTCTTCACCTTGCGCGCCGGTGGAAAGAATCACACGGCGACTGTCGGGCAATTTCGCTGCTTCCTTATCTTTCACAAAAGTGTTTTTTTTTGACTTGAGATAGCCTAGCTGTTTCGCAATCTCAATATTAGTACGCATGCTGAAGCCTTCAACCTGCACTTTACGATTGTGCTTCTCGGCCAGCCACACAATCTGCTGAATGCGAGTAAGCAAAGATGCAAAAGTAGCAAAAATTATGCGTCCTTTTGCTCGCTTAAACATTTCTTCTAGGTTCTGAGTAATTTCACTCTCAGAAAGTTGATGGCCTTGATGTGGGGCATTGGTTGAATCACACATGAGCGCCAACATCCGCATTTTTTTCAAACGCTCGATTTTTTGAATATCAGTCTCGTTGCGATAGCCACCCTTATGGTCAATCTTAAAATCACCCGTGTGCATCACTGGGCCGAGGGGGGTATGTATGATAATACCAAAGCTAGCAGGGATATTATGAGACAGGCCTACAAACTCAATACGGAAAGGGCCAATTTTTAACTTCGTATCTTTCTTTACCGTTACTAAACGCAGCTTGTGCTGCGGGTTGATATCTTCCTGCTTCTTCTTTATTAACGCCAGAGTAAGGTCTGATCCGTAAATGGTTGGGTTACCTAACTTATGCACTAAATGTGGCACGCCTCCAATGTGGTCATAATGACCATGCGTGATGAGAATTCCTCGTACATTTTTTTCCTTGCCCTTGAGGTAGGAAATATTTGGGATACTATAATCCACGCCCGGCATATCCTCCTCAGGAAACTGCAAGCCCAAATCAATAATGAGAATATCTTTCCCATACTCTAAAATCATCGAATTTCGCCCAACTTCTTCCATGCCACCCAGGGGTATCAGGCGTAGCTTTGGAGAAGACTGTCCCGGTGCTGTTTGATTGCGGGATCGTCGACGTCGTCGATGTTGTCCTGTATTTGCTTTCCTTTGCGTTGTTGGTGTCATACCGTTTCTGCGTGGTATGAGTATACCAAAAAACGCCTTTACTGAATAGGGTAGCGAGCTATGAAAACGCCGCGGAGACAGGCTCGACGGCGTTTATGTATCCTAGGACTGGAGCTGCTCCAAGGCCTCCTGAATTCGTTCGGGTTTCTCCCACTGTTCTGCTGAGGTACGATCACCTCGGCTGCCACGCTCGGCTGCCATACAGTCACGCCAGGGATCACAGAACTCCGCAACCACCTGCCAGTTATTCCGATCACTGGCTGATCCGGCGGGGTCAATCTGGGTGGCCAGGACATAGTGTGCCTGATCGCTCATTCCCTGTCCGCAATGACATCCGCCATTGTGCTCGCCGCCTCGACCAAGATGCCCCGTGAATCGGAACACCGCATCTCCATTCTGAAAGGTATACTCAGGCCGGTCCATCGTTCACCTCCACTACTCAAAAAAGAACGACCAGACATACTTTGTCAGGCATGGAAAAATGTGTCAAGAAGAAGCCCCACCTGTTTCCAGATGGGGCTTTTGAAGACTGACTAGCGCAGAACCACGACTCGAGCTTGCTGATCGCTGTCAGCTACTCGGGCGAAGTAAACGCCGTTGGCGACCTGCTCGCCGCTCATGCTACGACCTGACCAAGTAACGCGCTCCGCATTGCTCGGTACAGGCAGTAGGGCGACTCGACGCCCGGCGACATTGAAGATCTGAATCTCCGAAGGTACGCCCTGTGACATGAGCTGGAATTGATATCCAGCATCTCCAGCACGGTAGACTCGCAGCCGCACTGGTGCCGATGGAGCTGAAGCCGAGGTTCTGATGATCAGCGTCTCCGGATTCCAATCCACATTTCCAACGTAGTCAACTCCGACTGGAGCCAGCTCGATGATAGGATAGCCTAGATCCACCGGTTGCCAGGATCCGAGTTCCCAAGTGACACCGTCCTTGATATGCAGATCTGCATCGATCAGGTTCCAGTTGGTCTCGCCGATGGGTCGCCAGACAAACTCCACGTACTCGACGTCGTTGGCGCTCATCGTATCGACAACCGCAATGAGCTGAGTCAGCTGGTCAGCCTCGATGACTTGGCCATCGAAGATGGTGTTGTAGCCATCGTTACCCAGTGCCTCCCTCAACTCAAAGTGAGGAGCTACCTGATCCTCGATCAGGAGGTCCTGCCGATCCGTGCGAGGGTTGGCTTGGGCGATCCCAAGCCCAATACTGCTGACTACCAGCAGCCAGATAACAAACATGATAGGTCGCATGCGTCCTGTCCTCCTTTTCCAAAGAACTATCCCCGACATCCTTATTTACAGCCTAGCACACGGGCAAAAAAACAAAAAACTCCTGAATTTCTCCAAGAGTTTCTTGATAAACCGGCACTGGCTTACTTTCCCAACGGTATGCCCCGTAGTATCATCAGCGCTGATGAGCTTAACGACCGAGTTCGGAATGGGATCGGGTGTGACCTCATCGCTTGAAGCACCGGAGGCTAGTAATCCGCCTAGGACGAATTACTACCCACCGGCCCCTCATGAATAGGACTATTGTGGACCAATTAACGTGGCTGGCGAGACGGCTAAAACGATTCCAACAAAGGCCGTTACTACCAATCCGAGGATAATCAGACTCAGACTGACACGAAATTGCTTAAGTCTTTCCATAGCTGCAAAGAATGATGACGCGGAATAACTCGAATGTCAATGTTTGTTGCATTCGTTATTCCAAACTCTAATGTTACGGTGAAGCCTCTGGCCCGATTAGTACGGCTCGGCTCAATCCATTGCTGGACTTCCACCTGCCGCCTATCAACCTGGTCATCTCCCAGGGGGCTCATACAGAAATCTAATCTTGAGGAAGGTTTCACGCTTAGATGCTTTCAGCGTTTATCCCGCCCGAACTTGGCTACCGAGCAATGCTCTTGGTAGAACAACTCGCACACCAGAGGTTCGTCCTTCCCGGTCCTCTCGTACTAGGGAAGGGCCCTCTCAAATTTCTCACGCCCGTGGTAGATAGGAGACCGAACTGTCTCACGACGTTCTGAACCCAGCTCGCGTACCGCTTTAATTGGCGAACAGCCAAACCCTTGGGAGCTTCTCCACCCCCAGGATGCGATGAGCCGACATCGAGGTGCCAAACCACTTCGTCGCTGTGGACGCTTGGAAGTGATCAGCCTGTTATCCCCGGAGTAACTTTTATCCGATGAGCTTCCGCCGTCCTATTACGAGGGTATTCACCTCATCCCGCGGATAACGGGATTGGGCGAATACCAGATACGGTCGGATCACTAAGCTCTGCTTTCGCAACTGCGCGGAATGTACTCCTTGCAGTAAAGCTGGCTTGTGCCTTTACACGACATGCTCGATTTCCATCCGAGCTTAGCCAACCTTTGTAGACGCCTCCGTTACATTTTAGGAGGCAACCGCCCCAGTTAAACTACCCACCAGACACTGTCCCTGCAGCCGGATTCACGGCCGCTGGTGAGCGCTAAGGCTATCAGAGCGTGGTATTTCACTGGCGACTCCATACCGACTAGCGTCGGTACTTCAACGTCTCCCACGTATGCTAAACACTAGTAACCCTAGTGCAATGCCAAGTTGTAGTAAAGCTTCACGGGGTCTTTTCGTCTAACCACGGGTAACCCGCATCTTCACAGGTCTTGTAATTTCGCCGAGTCCCTCGTTGAGACAGTCATCAAATCGTTATGCCATTCGTGCAGGTCGGAACTTACCCGACAAGGAATTTCGCTACCTTAGGACGGTTATAGTTACCGCCGGCGTTCATCAGCGCTTCGGATCAGTGCTTGCACACCTCCCCTTAACGTTCTGACACTGGCCAGGCATCAGCCCCTATACATCACCTTTCGGTTTCGCAGGGACCTATGTTTTTGGTAAACAGTCGCTTGATGTCTTTCGCTGCGGCCCGCCTTGCGGCGGGCAGGCCATATACCGAAGTTACGGCCGCTTTTTTGCCGAGTTCCTAAACGAGGGTTCTCTCGTACACCTTACTCCTTTCCGGAGCCATCCACCTGTGTCGGTTTACGGTACGGGCACCGTAGGAAACGTAGATTGCTTTTTCTTGACACCACTCTAATTCGTATTGGCTCACCCTTGCGGGATCCTCTCTACCCAACCATCCGAAGACGGTAAGGCACGCATGTAACCAGAATACGCACGAATCTTTGTGATGCGTCGGCAATCGCCTATCCTACAGTGGTGCAGGAATCTTGACCTGCTGTCCATCGACTACGCCTTTCGGCCTCGCCTTAGGCCCGACTCACCCTGGGTCGATTTGCGTTGCCCAGGAAACCTTGGATTTTCGGTGGGCGGGGTTCTCACCCGCCTTTTTGCTACTTATCCCAACATTCTCACTTCCTGCCACTCCACCGTTTCTTACGAAACGACTTCATCGCTGCAGGAACGCTCCTCTACCACTCTACCCTAATGGGTAGAGTCCTCATCTTCGGTGCTCTACTTAGTCCCGTACATTATCGGCGCGAAACGACTTGACTAGTGAGCTGTTACGCTATCTTTAAAGGATGGCTGCTTCTAAGCCAACCTCCTAGTTGTCTCAGTTATCACACTTCCTTTGCACTTAGCAGAGACTTTGGGACCTTAGATTGAGATCTGGGCTGTTTCCCTTTTGGCCGGTGGAGCTTAGCCCCCACGGTCTGACTCCCGCATGGCGACGCAACGGCATTCGGAGTTTGGTTGGGTGAAGTAGGCTCGCGCCATCCGCACCCATTCAGTGCTCTACCGCCGTTCCGATGCATGCGAGGCTAGCCCTAAAGCTATTTCGAGGAGAACCAGCTATCGCCAAGTTCGATTGGAATTTCTCCCCTACCCACAGCTCATCCCCTTGCGTTGCACGACAAGTGGGTTCGGACCTCCAGTAGGTTTTACCCTACCTTCATCCTGGCCATGGGTAGCTCACTTGGCTTCGGGTCTTGTCCAAAGAATCATTAGGGCGCGCTTGCACGCTCGCTTTCACTGTGGCTCTGCCCTCACGGGCTTAACCGACTCTTTAAACAAACTCGTTGGGTCATTCTTCAATAGGCACGCCGTCACCCTGATAAATCAGAGCTCCGACTGCTTGTAAGCGTATGGTTTCAGATACTATTTCATTCCCCTCACCGGGGTGCTTTTCACCTTTCCCTCACGGTACTGGTACACTATCGAGCACAATATGTATTTAGCCTTGGGACAATAGTCGTCCCGGATTCCCACAGGATTTCACGAGTCCCGTGGTACTTGAGAAAATTACCAGCAAAGCTTTAACACCGCTTTCGATTACCGGGCTGTCACCGTCTTTGGCGCTGCGTTCCAGCAGCTTCACCTAGCAATGAGTCATGAATCTCTCCCCATAGCCGGGGAGAGTGTCACAACTGCTACTTCGCTCCCAAAGCCCTAAGCTTTGGACGTAACCACTCACAACCCCAATGGTGCATAAAGGCTTAGGGCCCGTGCTTCGATTGCTCGAAGCAGCACTACTGGTTTGGGCTGTTCCCGTTTCGCTCGCCGCTACTCCGGGAATGCACCTCTACGAAAGCTCTGGACCACTCCGAGGAGTGGGCGCCAGAATTTTCATAAAGGCTTCTTCTTTTCTTTTCCTTCGGCTACTAAGATGTTTCAATTCGCCGAGTTCGCTTTGTACACCTATGTATTCAGTGCACAATTCTTGAGCATGAACTCAAGAGGGTTTTCCCATTCGGACATCCCCGGATCAAAGGTTGGTTGCCACCTCCCCGAGGCTTTTCGCAGGCTCCGACGTCCTTCATAGCCATATTATGTCTAGGCATCCCCCATACGCTCTTATGGTGCTTCACCGTAACGTTAGAATTAAGAATTCTTCCGTTACGAAACACTAACTAAACTAACTTACTAACTAACATGTGTAGATATTTGGGTTATCCGCATCATCATTCAGTTTTCAAGGTTCATGCCTTGAGCAGACACGGGAACGACACAATCGAGATCGAGTCATTCCCGCATCAGTTCAAGGGAGAAAAAGGGACTGCACTGCAACACGTCTTTAGGAAGGATGGGATTTGGAACTACCAGCCAACATAAGGAGGGGTGTTGCAGTGCAGTCGAAGAGTTACGCCGGACTAGAGAGGTTTTCAGAGTTTTTCCCGGGGATGGATCCACTGCCGAAATCCGATAGTCTGGCGCAACAGCGAAAGGGGTCAGCATTAGACCGGGTCAGCTCAAGCGTCAGGGACCACGTCCCATATAGCCAGCTGGCTAACTCCCTCTCGACAATTCAAGGTACAAAGTTGATGGACAGCGTGCTGTCGACCAGCTTTATATCTCGATATTCCAGTTGTGAAAGGGCCTGAGGACTAAAAAACCGCCTTCCGGCGGCGCAACCGAACGAAAAAGGCTCGGTATTAGCCGACGGTAGTATTAGGAGTAAGTAACTGAGTCATATCGTGAAAAGCTACGATTGAATAATGCGCAGACAGTATACTGCTGCCGAAAAGCCTTGTCAAGGGGTATTTCGCCATATTTTATGCGTACATGTCAATAAAATGTGGACAATGGTACTTGTAAGCTCTTATTTCGCCATGCTAAGAGAAAGAAAGATCCTTGAAAGCGCAAACCTTAGGAGGAGAATCATGTCTCATCAACCGCCTCTTTGCCGCTTTGCCCTTACTACAGGGACTGGAGCGCACGATCTGCAGAGCGTCTTTGGTGACTACCAAGAATACGAGATGAACCCTCCGACAGGTGGAAACGTGTTCGTTCAGGTCTTCCGAGTCGGCGACATCCCGATTGCCCATGTAAACCGACATGGGTACGGGCGAACGCTCAAGTCGGGACATTACATACTCCCCCAGTTCATCGATCATCGTATCTACATCGCTGCTCTAGCGAAGATAGGTGTTCGTCGGATCATCGGCACGAGTCTCGTGGGAGGAGTAGCAGACAAGACATACATTGGTCAGGTCGTCTTACCTAACCAATGTATTACGCCATGCTTTGGCAGACTGAGCTTCGCCGAACCCGACGACGGTCCCGAGTTCTTCGGCGACATGCCGAATCCATTCAGTGTTATGCTGCACCACGAAGTAAGCAATCACCTCACCCAGCAGGGTATTGGGTGGCGTGATTTCGGAACACTTGAGGTGATTCGCGGACCAAAGTTCGAAACCCGCGCTGATGTGAAACGCATGCGCGCACTCGGCGTGACGATTGCTGGCATGCTCACTGTTCTACCCGAGGCATTCTTGGGCAGGGAACTGGGCATGGCTGTCACCCCGGTCTGTCTCATCACTGACAAGCCTGATGAAGGAACGACGCAGGATAAGGTAATCGGTGTCGCCTCTGAAAAGATGCCTCGCATACTTCATGCGATTAAGGGTGCTCTACCTGAGCTTGCCAAACTGTCTGACGATGACCTTCCTCTGGCGATCCCATCGCTGATGCGACGTCTCCATCTGTCCTGACCTACGAGTCCCGCTTCACGCAATGAGGCGGGACTTTTTCTATAAAAAAACTACGCAAGGTCAGTGGGCTACCTTACGCAGTCAAATGAGACATCATGAGCCGAGAAAAAAGGAGCGGATAAGAGGAGGACGTGAAATCGATCGAACGTTTTTTTGTGAAACCAGCACGATGGCTCGGTAAGGAATGTCTCATTTGCAGTATAGCGCATTTGGGTTCTCAATAAAAAATCGCTATACTATTGTTATGGAAGCACTGCAACTTATCGGACTTGGCATGCAGTTTATCGGAGGTATTCTCCTCAGTTTCAGTTTGGTAAAATCTCCTCAACAGATTGAAGATGAGACACGCGGATTCTATGGCCAGAATCCCTTTGCGGCTGTGAATCTTTTAGCGGAACGTCGGGCTACCCGAAATGGCCTAGCTATGATTGTGGCAGGATTTTCCTTCCTCTTCTCAACCACCCTCATGGAAATGGTTGGCGCTGGCTGGCTCCAAGCACTACTCTTTGGCGTGGTGCTACTTGGCGCAGGTTGGTTGCTTCTCTTCCTTTTCAGCGTGCTGAAGGACGAACGCCACCGACGCATTCATCGTCGCTATTATCGAAGTGAATTACGCAATGAGCTCATGCGATTGCGCGATGAGTTAAGTGAAAAAAATCGAAGCGGTCGCGCTCTAATCAGTTGGCAAAAAAATGCGTTGCCAGATATTTTGCGATATGAGTCCCAGGTAAGTAAGGAACTTTGGGCGGAGGTAAAAGAGGATATTGTAAAAATCTTTGAAGCAAAACCGCAGGCCAACGCTCTCCGTACTGCCCTGAATCGATTCCTAGATGCACACTTTGCTGAAATGAAAGAAACAGCAACAAAGGAGAGTGAGGATAAGAAGGACGATACGCTCGCCAAAGCGTAGTGCGCTCACATTACGGGAAAAAGAAAGAGGCCAGCAGCGCGCTGACCTTGTTTTGTATGTATATTCAAGACTTGGGCCCGAAGGGTTAAGCGCGAGACGAAGAGGCACACGCGGGTGGAGGCTTCCGTAGATTCAACTTGTTTGAATCTACGGAAGCCGCAGCCCGCGATGGGCCGTGGTGCCGGAGAGAGGACTTGAACCTCCACGGGATTGCTCCCACCAGGTCCTAAACCTGGCGTGTCTGCCATTTCACCACTCCGGCGTGCCCGTCTGCCAAAGCGGCTTCGCGTAGGCAGACATGCCCTAAGGTAGCGCGAAGTGCAGAGATTCGCAAGCGTGCTACACTTGAGCTATGGATTTCCTCCACGAAACACTTCCCAATGCCGTCGCTTTTACGCTAGGAAATATCTCTATTAGCTGGTACGGACTCTGCTTAAGTCTGGGCATGCTGAGCGCGTATTTTATTACCTACCTCCTTTCTCGTAAGCGAAATATCCCGCTCGGCCGACTGACCGACCTCCTCCTGCTCACTGCCTTTCTCGGCTTCATTGGCGCGCGGCTCTATCACGTGCTGAACGAACCCGTGTACTATTGGCAACACCCAGGTGACATATTCCAAATTTGGCAGGGCGGCCTGGCTATCCATGGTGGCATACTTGTCGGATTACTAGTGCTCTATTATGGAGCAAGGCGCTTGCAACTTCCCCTCCTTCGCCTGACGGACCTCCTGGCGCCTGGCGTACTCCTGGGCTTAAGTATTGGGCGTTGGGGAAACTATTTTAATCAAGAGTTATTTGGACGACCAACAAGCTTGCCTTGGGGCATTCCAATTGCTGAATCACTTCGACCAGAAAGCTATATCAACGCCAGCTACTTTCATCCGGTCTTCCTTTATGAATCGCTCATTGATCTTTTCGGTGTAGTGCTACTACTTGGCTTTATTTGGCTGGAACGAAAACGTCAAAATGACACAGCGATTGGGGTTGTTACCGCCCTCTTTTTCCTACTCTATGGAGTTGGCCGTTTTGCAGCCGAGCTCTTTCGCTTTGATGCAACGCCACATATTATCGGTATACGTCTGCCGCTCATTGTGAGCGCACTTTTTATCCTGCTCGGTTTCTGGATGCTCATTCGTATTAGCCAGAAACGCTATCCCTTGCCAGTCCGCCCAGAGCATTCTACACTCAAGTCCGATGCAAACCCACGACCCAATTATCCAAGAAGCCATCAAGGCTGAGCTGGAACGCCAGCGCCACGGCCTTGAATTGATTCCATCCGAGAACTTTGTTTCCTTGGCTGTACTTGAGGCACTCGGCTCTGTGCTCACAAATAAATATTCCGAAGGCTATCCTGGTAAACGCTATTATGGCGGTACCGAACATGTCGATACGGTTGAGCAGTTGGCGATTGACCGAGCTAAACAGCTTTTTGGCGCCGAGCATGTGAATGTGCAACCCCTCTCAGGCGCACCAGCAAATATCGAGGTGTACTCTGCCTTGCTGGAACCGGGCGACACAGTGCTAGGTATGGACCTCAGTCATGGCGGTCACCTCACCCACGGACATCCGGTGACCTGGATGGCTAAACTGTTTAACTTCATTCGCTACAAAACAACCGCCGAGGGACAGATCGATTACGAAGAAATGGAGCGATTGGCAAAAGAGCATCATCCGAAACTCATCCTGGTTGGCTACTCTGCTTATTCGCGAGAAATTGAATATGCGCGGGTAAAAAAAATTGCTGATGAGGTTGGCGCGCTGACCATGGCCGATATTTCCCATATTGCCGGATTAATTGCTGCTGGAGAAATGGCGAATCCAGTGCCGCTCTTTGATGTCGTTACTACCACTACGCACAAAACCCTACGCGGACCTCGCGGCGGTATGATTATGTGCAAAGAGCAACATGCCAAAGCAATTGATAAAGCAGTCTTCCCTGGTATGCAGGGCGGTCCGCATGAACATAACATTGCGGCGAAAGCTGTTGCTTTTGGAGAAGCGCTTACTCCTGAGTTTAAAGACTACGCGAAGCAAATTAAGTTGAACGCACAGGCACTCTGCAATGCATTACAAGAAGGTGGTATGCGCATAATGTTTGGTGGCACGGAAAATCACCTTATCCTGGCTGATGTCACTCCGCTTGGTTTAGGCGGTAAAGAAGCCCAGGAATTACTCGACAGCGTTCACATTACTTTGAATAAAAACATGATCCCGGATGATCCGCGCAAGCCTATGGATCCGTCAGGAATCCGTTTAGGCTCTCCTGCACTGACTACCCGAGGCATGAAAGAAGCTGAGTTCACTCGCATTGGTCAGGCTATTGCCGCACTGCTCAAGAATCCAAAGAGCGAGGAGCAGCAAAAGCAGACAATACAAATGGTAGAGGAATTAACTGCCGCCTTCCCACTCTATCCTGAGTTGTAATCATGTTCACAACCCAACTCATTGATGGCCGAGCACTGGCCAAAGAAATTACCGATCGTACTGCCGCGCAACTTGCTAAAATCTCAGGCACGCCTGGTTTAGCTATTATCCTAGTTGGCAATGATCCGGCTTCTGAGGTATATGTGAAAGTAAAAGAGCGAGCCTGCGAAAAACTCGGCATTCATTTTGCGCTCCATCGATTTCCAGCTGATGCAAATGAGGCTGATGTACTACGAAAGCTCGAAGAGTTGAATAGTGACGCAAAAGTGCACGGCATTGTGGTGCAGCTGCCTTTGCCTTCGCACTTGAATGAAGATCGTATCACCCAGGCCATAGACTGGCGTAAAGATGTGGATGGCTTTCATCCAATGAATGTAGAGCGCTACCTGACTGGACAGAGCGGTCAAGCGCCCAGCCTGATTCGCAGCATTATGGCGCTTCTACAAAAAACCGATGAGCAAATGAATAACAAAGAGGCGCTGGTTTTAGCTTACTCTGACACCTTTTTCCTACCCATGCGTAAAGCACTAGAAAGCGTAGGCTTACAAGTGAGCGCGCAACGAGCTGATGAAATGCAAGTTGATGATGTAAAAAAAGCCGACGTCGTTATTATTGCTGCAGGGAAGTCTAAATACCTCCGGGGTGACATGCTTAAACCCAAGAGCATACTGATCGACGTAGGAATAAACGAAATGCCTGATGGGAGCGTGACTGGAGATGTTGATGCTGAGAGTGTTGAAGGTGTGGCTGCCTGGCGCAGTCCGGTACCTGGTGGCGTTGGTCCTGTAACTGTCGCAATGTTGCTGCAGAGCACGGTAGAGGCGTTTATAGTAAAAGAAAAAGCGCCGCACTCTCTTCGCTAGTAAGCGAGAAGAATACGGCGCGGTAGCCCGTCGATGGCTAGTTCCACCAGCCCTCGTCCACACCGTGGTCGTAGAGATCGCACATCTCATCGACGTGCAACTCCTTACACATGATGAGAACGAGATTCCAGGCCTGAGCGTCACCGCTCTGACTGATCTCGACGCTTCCGTTGTCAGCCACATCGACCTTCGGGATCACGGCCGGGCTGGCGAGGAGCGCAATCGCCGACAGAGAGATCAAAAGCTTCTTCATCTCCGCTCTCCTTCTTGTGCAGTCGTCGGACTGCGTTTCTTCCGTGGCTCACGATGTGTCTATCATGATGACGCCACGAAACCGGGGTTACTCGAATACCAATCCCGCGACTTCCTTGTCTTTCCAATCCTTTCCGTCGGCCTTCCGCTCCGGGAAAACCACAAAAGCGAGGTAGGACTTTCCTTGATTGTTCTCGCCACTCCTACCGCTAGAAATGGGTGAGAAATGCAAGTTTCCTGGATCACTCTGAACCATGTGACCATTCTCTTCGTAGATCCACTGCTGAGCCCAAATGACTTCGCCGCTCTTGAGCTGGAGACCGACGTTCCACCGTAGGCTGAGATAGTGCATCTCAGGAGTCGGGCGAATCCACCCGATATACGTGATGGTTTTCGGATGCTGGAGAATGTACCGGATGGTACTCGCCATGTCTGGCGCACCCTTTTCTTCCAAGTGACGCAGGCGGTCGATCTCGATCGGGTATTCACCCAATCGAAAAGCGAACTCCGATGTCTCGACGCACCACTTCTGGCCGTTGCAGCCTTCCGCGTAAACGCGAGCAGGCAAGTGAGCCAGGCAGAGAGCCAAGACAAACAACAAAAAAGCAAGCGATTTACGCATCGGCTGCCTCCTTTTCTGTCAAAGGACAATGGTGTTGTATCTATTTCATTTATTACCTCAAAATCGCAATTTTGTCAATCCTTGCTCTTTTCGCAAAACCATTTCCGCAGTACACTAGGGCTATGCGCACACGACAATTTTGCATGTACTGTGGTGGACGACTCGTACAATTTGATGGACAACATCTCCGCTGCAGCCAATGCAATACTATGCAGTTTCATAATCCCATTCCAGCCACTGTGGGTATTTTTTATCAAAATGGAAAACTGCTTTACGTCCGACGTGCTCGTGAACCACGGAAAGGATGTCTAGATTTTGCTGGTGGTTTTCTCGACAACGGTGAAAGTGGCGAATCATGCATACTGCGAGAGTGCAAAGAGGAACTCAAAGTTGATGTGGAGGTTCGAGATTACCTTGGCTCTTACATTGATACCTATCAGCATCCAAGTGTTAGTGATGGAACAAAAGTACTCAATCTCTACTACTACTGCGAATTACTTGATCAGAACATTCAACCATCTGATGATGTTGATGGCTATGAGTGGATTCCGATTGATCATACGCCTGAAAATATAGCTTTTAAGCATATGCTTGAGGCGCTACCAAAAATTCGGCGTATATTAAGATAGAGAAAGAAGCCTCATCCAAGTAGGATAAGGCTTCGTTACGATTCTTTCACGCTCAGCTAAGCGGCTGGCCGGGCGCATTCCAATCCCAAAACTTCACATCCCTGATCATCCGAGAGCTACAACTGGGAGCACGCAGGGGTCCAATGTCAACTCCCGGGTACACCGTCTCGACATACACGTTCCATCTCGCATCAATCGGATTCCAGCGAATGGTAGTGGCCATGGTGATCACGCTCGTCAGAGGTGCCGGGAAACGATCATGGTAAGCCGGTCGTACCCGATACCCGTTTGCATGCTTGTTGATCTGAAAGAGCTCCATATACCGCGGCTGCAAACTGCGCCAGAGCAGGTGCTCCTTGGTAATGGTTGAGGTCCAACCAATCGGCCCAACACTGCTCACGGAAAGACGAAACGTGTAGCCACGCCACGGTACCGGAATCAAGAACCGGATCTGTTCCTCGATCTTTCCCAGGATCTGTTCGCACAAGTCCTCAGAGAAAAGCAAACAAGCAAAGCCAGCTCGCATGATCCGTCCCGACAATGCCGCGTGAGTAGGGCGGAAGCAGGTACCGGCCAGACGCTCTTCCTGCTCTTCAGTCAGAATCACCTGATACCTCTGAAACGTTTTCCCCGGGGTGCCGAATCGGGGCCCAAAGTTCCAATGCACGGCCTTACCTCCTCTAGTCAGGGCACGTGGAAAAAAGAAATCTTAATGAACGACACGACAATTTAACAACACAACTGCAGCTTGTCAATATTACTTGCTTTTCTGAGAGCTCACTGATAAACTTGGCGAGATGTTTTCCATCCGCAAATTTGACCTACTGGTCGCCATCTACATCTTCTGCATCATGTGCTCTGAGCTGCTGGGCGCCAAGACTTTTCCATTGCTGCACCTCGGCTCCTACACCCTGAATGCCAGCGTAGCAATTTTTGTGATTCCAATCCTCTTCACCATTAACGACGTCATTGTTGAGGTGTACGGAAGCGAACGAGCTCGTAGCGTTATCCGCGCTGGGCTACTCATGATTTTCTTGCTTTTTCTCTTCACTGCACTGGCGACCAGCTTGCCACCCTCCACTCGTTTTTCTGGGAGCGAAGCAGCTTATGATACTATCTTTGTACAATCAATTCGCATCTCCGCCGCTAGTCTGATCGCTTTTGCTCTGGCTGAATTCCTTGATGTAGCTGTCTTTGCCCGCCTACGAAAAAAAATGCAGGACAAAGGTTTGTGGTTACGCAATAACCTTTCTAATATCGTGGCACAACTCGTCGATACAGTTGTATTCATGACCTTGGCCTTCTACGCATTTGATAAAGGTTTGGGAAATAACGCCAGCTTCCTCTTCAGTCTCATCTTGCCATACTGGTTGCTCAAATGCGCTATGTCTATTATTGAAACGCCATTTGTTTACCTAGGCGTTCGTTGGCTACGCAATGACAAAACACCGAGCAAACCAAGCACTTTACCGACGGCTGAAGCTTCCGCTGAAGTCTAAGCGCCCTTACTTCTACACGAACTTTGTTCAATCAGTAGACGGTGTAGTGCAATCAAGGAAACATCCCCGAGCATACTGGCCTCTCGGCAGCCAGCGTGATTTTGCAACGCTGCTTGAATTGCGGGCCCATGCTGACGTGCTTATTCATGGCCGCAATACTGCACTAAACTCACCCACTCTGCAGCGCCTGACTGACCCGAACTTTCAAAAGCGACGAAAGCAGCTTGGCAAACACCGACCGCTCCTCTATATCGTAGTCAGTAGGCAAGCGCAGATTATGCAAGGCCTTCGCAGATCTGCACCTGCCTATACGGCGATACAGCAAGTGAAGGATAAAAACTTTTCTGCAAAAAAGTTAAGCGCCAAACTCTATCGGGATGGCTATCATCACATCTTAGTTGAGGGCGGCCCGCAATTAGTACAGAGTTTTGTACAGGCAAAATTACTCGATGAACTATTCCTCACTTTCACGCCAAAGTTGCTAGGCAGTGAAAAAGGTAATAGTCTTCATTTGCTAGAAGGAAGCATGTTCCAACCAAAGCGCCTGCCTCAGCTGAAGCTTATCAGCCAAAAAGAGCTAGACAGCGAACTTTTCCTGCGATACGGTATACAATACCCTCGATGAATATCAAAGCGATCCGCACTCCACGTATAACTGAGGAATCCGGCCCACTGACCGGTATTCTTGATCGCGCAGTAAAAAACATTCCGGAAAAAAGCATCCTCGTCGTAACGTCAAAAATCGTAGCACTGTGTGAGGGTCATATAGACCGTAGGACAGATAAAGACACCTTGATTCAAAGAGAGGCTGAATGGTATTTACCACGACAGCGCAGTAAATATCACACCATGCTGACAATTAAATACTCGCACTTATTCCCTGCAGCGGGAGTTGATCACTCGAATGCGGCGGGCGCGCACGTGATGCTGCCAAAGCATCCTAAAAAAAGTGCTAATGCGATTCGAACCTATTTGCAAAAGCGTTTCCGGCGTCAGCAGATCGGCGTTATCATCAGTGACAGCACTACTCGACCTTTGCGCTGGGGAACCACTGGAGTTGCGATTGCCCACTCTGGCTTCTTGGCACTGAAAGATTATCGCGGGACTAAGGATTTATTTGGTCATCCCATGTACTTATCGCAGGCAAATCACAGTGATGCCTTAGCCGCTGCAGCAGTTGCCGTTATGGGTGAGGGTACTGAACAAACACCACTCGCTCTTATCACCAAGCTCCCTTTCGTGCAATTCCAAAAACGAAATCCTAGTCCAAAGGAGATTCGCAATTTGCATATCAACAAACGTGATGATCTCTATGGGCCGCTACTGAACGCGGTGCGTTGGCGTAAGGGAAAAGGGTAGCGCTATGTCTATGCAACTATCACATAATCCCAGCTTAAGCGAGCTCCAAGAGTATTTTCAACGAGTACTCACTGAACGGGGTTTTGATGATGAGTCAGTCAAAGATAAGCTCGTGCTCCTAATGGAAGAAATCGGCGAGCTCGCTAGGGCGATTCGAAAGTCAGAAGGCCTAGCAATGGCCGATGACACCAAGCGGTCAGAAGCAGCTGAGGAAATAGCCGACTGCATAATTTACCTGACTGATATTGCGAATAAGCTTTCTATAGACCTTCCTCAAGCACTGCGCGCGAAAGAAGAAAAAAATCAGCAGCGCGAGTGGAAGAAAAATGTTTCATAATTTGTAACCCACTCCTCTATGTCACTGCAGGTCGGAATTGTCGGACTACCCAATGTCGGTAAATCAACCCTTTTCCAAGCGCTAACCAAAAAGCAGGTTGATACCTCTAACTATCCTTTTGCTACCATTGACCCAAATGTGGGCGTCGTTGCCGTGCCTGATGATCGATTGGAGCCTTTAGCAAAACTCTCAGCATCGCAGGAAATTATTCCTACGACAATTGAGTTTGTCGACATTGCCGGTTTGGTCAAAGGTGCTTCGCAAGGTGAAGGCTTAGGTAATAAATTTCTCTCAAACATCCGAGAGGTTGATGCAATCTGTCACGTCGTACGTGGATTTGAAGATGCGAATGTCCATCATGTATCCGGTCGAGTCAACCCAGATGAGGATGAACAAACTATCCTCTATGAACTGGCTATGGCTGATTTAGATCAGGTGACAAAAGCTTTAGATACACAAAACGGTAAAGCTCGATCAGGTGACAAAGAAGCCAAGTTGCAGGTGGGTATATTAGAGCGAATAAATGCAGCTCTGAATGAAGGGAAGCCAGCCAATACTGTCGATCTCAGTAAAGAGGAAAAGGAGGCGATTCGCTACCTCAATCTACTTACTATGAAGCCTATCCTCACTCTCTATAACGTGAGCGAAGATGAGGTAAGTGAGGCCACCACTCCGCTAAAAGTATGCGTAAAAATGGAAGCTGAACTAGCCGAGCTCCCCAGCGAAGACGCAAAAGCCATGCTGCAAGAATTGGGATGGAAATCGAGTGGACTTGATCGACTCATTCGCGCTTCCTACGAATTGCTCAACCTCATCACCATGTTGACCACGGGTCCGAAGGAAACCCGCGCTTGGACTGTGAAGCAAGGAAGTCCCGCCCCGCAAGCTGCTGGAGTGATTCATACCGACTTTATTAAGGCTTTCATTCGAGCTGAAGTGATTAACTGGAAAACCTTACTTGAGGCTGGGAGCGAAGCTAACGCAAAAGCAAAAGGCCTCATGCGCATGGAAGGCAAGGAGTACATCATCCAAGATGGAGACGTTGTGCATTTCCATATCAGTCAGTAAGGGACTCAGTATCGCGCAGCTTTACTTTTCCAGAACAGCAGTATAGGCTGGAAATGTGGCGATCTTTAAGGAGACGCCATGTTGTTTATTAGTAAGCTTAAACGAATCTATATTCCGGATGGAATATATTTTGTCACAATTGTAACTCACAATAGAATTCCCTTCTTCAAAGATTCTCATCTTGCGAATATTGTTATCTCCCGACTCCAAATAACAAAAAATATCCAACCTTATTATCTATACGCGTATGTTGTAATGCATGATCATGCACATTTTTTGTTACGGCCTCGTTATGAAAGTAATATTTCTGATCTTATGCATTGCCTAAAAAGAAACATTTCAAGGAGTATTAATATTATATATCCACACCTCATAGCCGAGGATGATCATCCTCGGCTATCTACGAAATTTATTTGGCAAAAATCATTTTACGACCACATCATCCGTGACCAACAAGATCTAAATCATCACGTGAACTATATTCATTATAATCCAGTGAGGGATGGGTTGGTAAATAAACCTGAGGACTGGCCGTGGTCAAGCTATAAAGATTTTGTAAATGCTAACTACTCTTTGATTGATTCGATCCCATACTAACTCTCTTAGCGAGGCGTTTTTGCAATAAAGAAAAAGCGACCATCCTAGGACGGTCGCTCACGAGTCTTGGACTTCAAGAGTCCATGCTCTTTCAGTGCTCTGACCACCTCTCTCTTTGGCCAATGAGGCCGGAGAAAACAGCCGCTCGAACCCGCTTGCGCATCTCGAAGGTCTCGTTGAGCTCGCTTGAGCTCTTCCCACCCTTCAGGCGTGCCGATCGAGTACTCGATCGATCCGCCAGTCGATTCACCATCCGCCACGGTAACACCTCCTCAGTTGCTTGATTCACCGTCACATACCTGAAGCCGCGGTCCAGGACAGGTCATCTTACCGTCCGGGGTGAGATGATCTACAAGTGGTCGGATATCTACCTGTCGGCAGATCGGACATTGCTCAAACTGAGCGTTCTTGGCCTTTACTGATTTGGGCATTTTCTCAGCCATGTGCACCTCGCCTAAAAAGAGCCTAGTAAACAAAACCACCTTAGCAATTCATGACCCTTTGTCAAGAATATACTCGCAGGTTTTTATTGACCTAAAGGTAAAAACTAACTACCATGCAAATGGCTGCAAACTCGGAGGTAGTCATGCTCTTTTACCTTGACCCTATCTTTGGACTAGTCGATCCGCCTCAGCCTGCGCCGGACCCCGACTACACCATACTTATGGTGTGCTTTCTCTGCGCACTGTCCATTTTCCTCGTCGTCGTACTCGTCGTGACTCGTCAGAAGCCCGATGTTTCCACCGGAAACCACGAAACCGACTGCGAAGAAGATTCTTGTCCGGCTTCAGCCGCGCACTCACTCTGAGTTGCGCGGCTTTACTAATAAAAAGGCAGGTGAGTATATTGCAACTCACCTGCAGACATCTCACCACCAGCTTGGCCTCTGCTGAGTGGACGAACCGTCCCGCCCATACTCCCTCGGTCGATTCGGGAAACGAGATCCTGACCGTTCGAGCGGCTTTGGGAGGCCCTCGAGACCAAGGGCTTCTGGACGCTCGCGAGTCAACTCCTGATCATTGCGATCATAGAGCACGCCATGCACCCACCTCCACGGACCAGGAGGCATGGTTCCGTTCCGTTGAAGTTGCTTTTCGCAACTCTTGCGCAAACGCTTCCTATTCCGCTGTTCCGGTGACACCGCAACCTCCTTTACTTGAATGTTTTGCGTTCACGGGATAAAGAGCTTCTTTGCTTTACCACAGGGAGCTAAAAATTTGCAAGTGCTACTTTAGACTTGGCGAAAATACAAAATCCAGTTAAGCTGTGCTCTATAGCAATTGCTCTTTAGGAAAACCTGCACAGGAGGTGCGTAGTGCGAAAGGCTTTTGGCTGGATTTCCCTTGTGATCGTCTCACTACTGCTTCTCATCGGCGTATTCCCTGCTTCGGTGACCTGGGTCTATGATCATGTCTATGGTCCGAAGCGAGTCCAAGTGACTCCTTATCCACGGATCGCCGTCTTTGACCCCGAACTCGAGGACATCGAACCTGACTCGATTCAAGTCTATCACTGTAATCGCGCCTTCCTTGGCTCGCGAGTTACACTCACAACCGCAGCAGGGAAACATACGAGCTCCTTTCCTTGGAGTCCGTCTGTGCACGATCAGTCAATCACTTTTGCAAATCCAGGTCATATGCGAGAGGGATGGACGCTCATCATCAAGCCTTGGTATCGCGACCCCATCATCTTCCGGTCAAAACGTACCGGTGATGAGGATCTACTTCACATCAGCCTGCTCATTCGCGATCCCACGCTCACCCCTGCACTCTGCCTAGCTGACGTGCCAGATGTTGACCGCTCATCGCTCGCCCTCTACCCCGAATGACTCGACCAGCCGCGCACGCTTCTCACAGGCTGCGCGGTTTTTCTCATTACTCAACTACACTTTTGAAATGCCGGAAGATGCTTCTCTTGTGAGGCATTCATTAAGCTTTCAAACACTGAGATTATGTCGGCGTATGCGCTCACCTCTGGTAATAACTCATCTCGATATAACGCAGCATTTGCAATTTCCGCCTCTACTCCAAGTTGACACGCTTCCGCAATTGTATCGGGGATGTCGAGAGCGTCGACCTCATACGGATCAACCGGGATATCTACTCCATACTTATCATATATAGCTTTAAGTGAGCTAATGTGCTGCTCCTCAGCCCGGATGATCATGGAGAAGGGTCGAGTGGAACCAAATTGATCAATTACCGCTTCGTAAGTCGCTCGCGCTTTATACTCATCATCAATTGCTTTGCCAAGCGCGGTGATTACATATGAAGGAAGATTGGCTGCTGGGTATTCCAGGTTATCAACCAAGAGACAATCATCAGCCAAACAATTCTTTTCGGTCACCGTATCAACCAAGACACTAGTGTTCGTTAATGAAGAATTTGTTGTCGCCGTGGTCTGACTCTCCTTATTTGTTCCTAATAAATAGATAATTACACCCGCCATTATGATAATAGCTACAGAAAGTGTTGCGGTGAGTATTTTTGATTGCATATGCTATTTGTTTAATGCTTTCTTTTATTATACTATTCCAAACTAAATTTTTTTTCAAAAAACTATTATAAGAAAAAGGTCGTTCCTTGATAGGACGACCTCTCTATTGGATGTTGATGTCGTGCATGCCGACTCACCATTCATGCGACTGGCGATACCAAGGTGCATACTTCGGCCGCTGCATTGATGCGTCAGGTCGCAACCACCTCGGCACCTGAGCAGGCGGCACCACTTCCATTCGACGACTCGAACCAGCCAAGGGCAGACCAAGAGCATCTGACATAGCGTCCAAGCGCGCTTGCATCTCGAGATAGCGATAGCCTTCCTGATGCTCCTCCCAGGACTCACCAGTCCGGATGCGTTCTCCACCAGTACATTCTCCGGTTCCCATACTGTCCCTCCTTAGCTCGACTCAGGCTTCTCTTCATTCAGGATCTTCGAAAAACGCAAAAGGCTAGCCCAGAAATCCTGTCTCAGACCTTCATCGATTCCAGAAAATCCGCTCGATTCTCGAGGTACATCCAACAGCGGAGAAGTTGGCTTAGGTCCCTGCAAAAACTCCACCCAACTTTCCCAGTCGGCACAGTCATGTGCATCGGGGCCATTACTAGACTCATGACAACCCATAACTCACCTCCAGGTTGAAAAGATCCATTCCCTTTTTTAACACATAGCAAAAAAATAGACAAGCAGCTGTTACAATGCTTTTTCTTCAACAATATCTAACTTAAAAAGTCATCCCTTTTCACACCGCGGGATGCGCCAAGTTCAAGTGTATCAAGCTTCAGACTCCCCATGCGAATTCGCTTCAATCGCAATACGCTTAAGCCAATCACTTCACACATACGACGAATTTGCCGTTTCCAACCTTGATGAAGTACTAGTCTTATTTTCTTCTCACTTATTCGTTGTACTTTATCCGCTTTTGCCAAACCTTCCTTAAGCGGCACTCCACGAAGCAGTTTGGCAATATGAGCATCAGTGATTCGCTGCGCAGTTACTACTTCGTATTCTTTCTCATGCTGGTAACTAGGATGGGTCAGCTGCTGCACTAATGCGCCATCATTGGTGAGTAGTACGAGACCCTCTGACTCTTTGTCCAAGCGCCCAGCAATCACCAGGTCTCGACTATTTGGCACAAGGTCGTAGACTGTTTTTTCTTTTGCATGACGCGCCCGTGTACACACATACCCGCGCGGCTTATGTACAACTATGTAGCGGATCCGCGTTTCTGGATTCACCCTCTTACCAAGCACCTCCACCACGTCTTCTTCTGGATTTACACTGGTGCCGAGTTGGCGAATAACCTGGCCGTTTACTTTTACCACACCGCTTTTCATGAGCTCCTCAGCTCGGCGTCGCGAATACTGACTCGAACGGGCAATAAATTTCTGTAATCGTTCTGACATATGTGCATTGTACGCTATCCACTTGCAGTCGTATAGGAACGCGCTATACTAGCTATGTTAGTGGAGGGAATGCACTTTCCACACTGCAACGAAAGGACTGGCATGATCGCCACGAACAGGAGAACCCTGTGGGCGAATTTCAAATACGGACTTCGCCCTTGTGTTGACGGACGATTTGCTGTACGAATGGCGGCCCGCCTGCTCATCCAAAGCAGACGCACCACTCGACCCTCGCCACCTCCCCGCGTCATTCCGCGGCCCCGTCAACAAATGATGGGGACTCGTGTTCGATAACGCGATCTGATTGAATTCCAAAGAGACTGGCCTCTGTGTCAGTCTCTTTTTCGTTCATTTTTTGAAACTAGTCACTATCTCAGCTTTTTGCTTTTTATAAGAAAAAGGCGACCATCGTCCTGATGTGTCGCCATACGCCGCCTCATTTCTTCTTGCCACTCCTTTTCTTTCGAGATTTCGACTTCTCCCCGAGCTTCGACTTGATGGACCTTTCACTGGGCACACCCGGACGCGTACGGCCTCTATATAGAAACTTCCCTGATTTGGGATCCCAGTAGACTTCCGTAAGTCCAGTCCTAACGCCCTCGTGTTCACCCTCACAATCTCCCATCGACTCTTCCCTCCTCTTTAAGGTGCAACAAACACTGCCAACATAAGTAATGCCGACATCAATGTCAAGGCTATTTATTTGGGGAGAGTATCACAATCTCACGAGCTACAAACTGACCTGGTCGCTCATAGAGCAAGGTCTTTTCACCATCCTGCGATACTAGATCACCATAGGGCCAAAGTAGTGTCCAGCCGTCTGGTAGTATTTTCTTTGGATGCAAGTGATAACGAGTATCCTGCAGAGACCAAACGGGCCAAGCCATAACCACCCGACCGTTTGCCTTCAACACCTTGGTCGCTGATGATAAGAAAGATCGATACAAAGCAATGGCTTCTTGTCGTCGTTCTTCTATTTGCTCCTCGTTACGCGCCGGTCGCGGCGGACCAAGGTCTGGCTCGGTCACAATCACATCAACCGACTCTGCGACATAGGTAGGACGCAGCTGACGAGCGTCAACTTTACGTATCTGCACAGTGCCAATCGACTTCTCCTGCGTACTAAGCCACTGTACATTATTTTGCGAATCTTTTACCGCCTTCTCGCTAATATCCGAACCATAAACTTTTTTGCATCCCAGCAAAAGTGCTTCTTGCAGTACAGTACCTGATCCACAAAAAGGATCGAGCACGACGCTTCCGCTTTTTGCGCCCGCAATATTAAGCATCATGAGTGCCAACTTTGGCGGAAGCATGCCATTGCGCGCATCACGGTCAGGTCGGCCATAATCCCGCTCACTAAACTTGCGGAATGATTGCACTGCCTGACTAAGTCCAAGCCAATGTTGAGTGGCACTTTCTAACACGCAAAGCTCAAAACCCTTACTCAGTAATCCATTCTTTGCTACGGTAACACTGCTGAGTTGGCCGCTTGGATCAAAAATCATCCGCACAGAATGTCCAATTGACTGCAATGCTTTTTTTAAACCTAGACCATAGCGCTTACTTAAGGGTCCAGACTTTTTTGTCCCGTAGACGCTTATACCAAATTCTGCCCGATGTTTTGTGAGCGGTAGTTTTTTCTCTGCCCAATCTACATTTGCGCAGATACTTTGTACTTCATCTCGTGAAGAAAGCCCTTCAAGTATTTGCCCTGCCTTCAGTGTACCTCCCAAGTGCTGCAATAACTCCACCAGATTTAACTCTTCTTTGGTCTCCAAAATACAGTAGTCAGAAGCACGAGCCACCACTTCGCTGGTAATGGCACGAGTCTGCAGGGCTTGGTCTAGCTCTGCTAAAGAGAGCTTCGGGTTTTTACCAAGAATAAAGTAATACTGGGGCATAGGAGAAGTGTAGCACAGTCTCATAGATAAATTCTAAATACTAATATCGAATATCCAAACAAATAAGAAATTTCAATGACCTAAATTCAGTCTATTTAGTAAATGTTTTGGATTTAGAATTTGTTTAGAGCCTTGTATTTGGAGTTTCGTGCTTTACTTTCTCTACCCTTGCCAAAAAAATAACCCTGTGTTAGGGTGCTTTTACAACGAGATTGCGGACAGTCCTTCGAGCTCTATGCGAAGTAAGGATTACCCCTCAAGGGCCCCCGCACGATATAGCTAAGTCTACATCGCCCGGGTCCGCCATCCGTGCGATATTCTTAATTCAGCATATGCAACACTACGAATTACTCCTCCTCATCAACCCCCGCTTTACTGACGAAGAAGCTGAACAATACGCTTCTACGTTGCAAAAGCACATCAGCGATATTGGTGGACAAATCACCAAAATCGAAAACATGGGCAAGCGCCGCTTAGCCTATGAGATTAATCACTTAAAGCAGGGCTTCTATGTCCTTCTTGAGCTTGATATCGACGGCACAAAGTTAGCTGAGCTCGATCGCATTTTTCGACTCGAGCAAGACTTAGTACGTCATCAGATTATCCGTTTGCCAGTCCGCACTCCAGAAATGGAAGCAGCCCAGCGGGAATTGCAAGAACGCATTCAAGCCAAGCGACGCGCAGAAGCGCAAAGCGAGGCTGAAGAGTCACGCGATGAAAAAGAGGAAAACACCTCTTCTCGCAAGGTGGAAAAAGAAGACGATCGCGCTTCTCTCGAAAACTTAGACGAAAAAATCGACGAGCTCCTTGAACAAGATCTCATCAAATAAGCAAACACACCTATGGATTTCAATCGCGCACAAATTATCGGCAACGTCACTCGAGACCCTGAGCTCCGTAACACTCCAAACGGACAATCAGTCTGCTCATTCGGCGTCGCTACAAACCGCACTTGGAAAGACCGAGACAGCGGAGAACGAAAGCAAGCTGCTGAGTTCCATAATGTTGTCGCCTGGTCTGGTTTAGCACAAACCTGCAGTCAATATCTCAAAAAGGGTAGCCGCGTCTTCATCGAAGGTCGCATGCAAACCCGTAACTGGGAAGACCCATCAGGCAATAAGCGAAACCGAACAGAAATCGTAGCTGAGAATATGATTATGCTTGACCGACCTGGCCAAAGCCCGATGTCTAGCGCACCGTCACAGGACAGTGCTGGTGCAAGTGCTCCTCAATCGGCCCCAGCTGATGACGGCGAAATTAATGTAGAAGAAATTCCTTTCTAGTATGAACAACACTCAAAAAATCCAACCTCACTCATGTCACTTTTGCGTCAACGCAATCGAAGACATTGATTACAAAGATACTCGCCTCTTGCAGCGTTTCACTTCTTCATATGGGAAGATTGTGCCGCGGCGCCGATCAGGTGTCTGCATGAAGCACCAGCGACGCCTGGCCGAAGCAATCAAGCGTGCTCGCTTCATGGCGCTTATCCCATTTGTGGTTCAATAGTATATGGCTGACATTCTACAAAACCTCACCGACCTAAAACTCGGCGTGGTGATTAACTGGAGTGGTGCACCATATAAGATTGTGGAAGCATCCTTCATGCGCAAATCGCAGGGTAAGCCGAACATGCGTACGAAGTTGAAAAACTTGTTGGATGGCCGGGTTATCGAGCAGACCTTTAAGTCAGGCGACCGAGTAGAGCGGGCTGATCTTAGCCGTGGCAAAGCAAGTTTCCTCTATGTCGAGGGCGATCAGTGCGTGTTTATGGACTCGGAAAGCTACGACCAATTCTCCCTCCCCCTAACACAACTCGAACACGAAGTGCAATTCATGACTGAGGGACTCGATGTCGATATCATGAACTACAACGGCAAGCCAGTTACTATTGAATTGCCAATGAAGCTAACTCTGACGGTAACAGAAACCACAGACGCTGTCCGTGGTGATACTGCCCAAGGTGCTGTTTTAAAAGAAGCAAAAGTGGAAACTGGTGCGACTATCCGCGTCCCGGCATTTGTGAAAAACGGCGACGTCATCCGCGTCAACACTGAAACCGGCGAATACGTCGAGAGAGCGTAGCGAGCGAGACTTCGAGCAAGTTGAGAGGTCGAGCGCGCATAAATTTGACTAAATAAAAATCAGCTTTTTACGAGCTGATTTTTATTTTTTTGCTAAGTTATTCTAACAAGCTTACTTTTGTAATGGTCACCGGATCCACTGGCATGTCACTGGCATCAGTTTGCACTGCAGCAACTTTTTGCACTACATCCATACCTTCAACAACCTGACCAAAAACTGAGTAACCACCATCAAGCATTGGTAACTCCTGCAAAGCGATATAGAATTGACTACCAATAGAATTCGGTAGGCTTGATTTTGCCCAGGCCACCGCACCAACTTCATGCGTAAGCGCTAAAGCACCTGGCTCATCGGCTAAGCCCTGACCCTCACCTTTATAGCTATGCCCGCCTGTACCTGTACCATTTGGGTCACCACCCTGAATAACAAAACCCGGGACAATCCGATGAAAAGTTAATCCATCGTAATACCCGCTCTTGGCTAGCTCAATAAAGTTTTTTGTTAGCTCTGGCGCATCATCTGCATAAAAGCGAATCTTCATTGTCCCGAAATTTGTTTCTACAACAGCTGTCGGCGACTGGGCAAGCTTCTCCTGCTGACTAGACATAGTGGCTACTCCTTCAACGCGACTTGTATTGGTATTTGATTCACTCACATTTCCCCCGGAACGAGTGAAGGCGAAAATCAAACCAAGCAGACCAAGCGCGCTTATGCTAAGAATGAATGTTTTACGTGTGAACATAACAGCAAAAGTATAGCAAGTAACTTGCCTTTCTCACAAGTAAACAAAGAGAAATTGCTTTGTATCTATTGTCACTTATTACTTGTCACTTATTACTTGTCACTTTATACTATGTATATGCCTGCTGCATTTGCCGACGTAACCCTTGTCATCGTTCTCGCTGCAATTCTCGGACTCGTTGCCCGAGTGCTACGTCAACCTACCTTAGTGGCCTACTTGGTTGCTGGGATTTTAGTTGGAGCATTTGGCTTACTCGAATTTGATGGGAGCGCACACGTTCTCGACCTGATGGCATCTTTTGGTATTACCTTGCTCCTCTTCTTAGTTGGTATGCAGATGCGCTTTGATACATTAAAAACGGTAGGACGGGCAGCGCTCTTAACTGGGGTAGGACAAATTCTTTTTACCTGTTTGATCGGCTTTGGAATTGTGAAGCTACTTGGCTACAGCACCGTTTCTGCACTTTACATCGCAGTGGCCATCACCTTCTCGAGCACAATCATCGTGGTGAAACTGTTATCGGAAAAACGAGATCTCCAAAGCCTCTATGGCCGCATCGTGGTAGGCTTCTTGCTTGTCCAAGATGTGGTGGCTATTTTCATGCTTATCTTTTTGGCCAGCTATCAGCAGAACGCCACTGGTCTACAAATCACTCCCTTTCTCTTAACTTTAGCGAAGAGCGCCGCCCTCTTTGGCATCATGCTTTGGTTATCGCAAAAAGTTCTGCCCTGGTTTTTTGAAAAACTTGCCCGATCGCAAGAGCTCCTCTTTGTCACGAGTATTGCCTGGGCCTTTGGCATTAGCCTCTTTGTTGCCAGTGATATTATTGGCCTCTCTATTGAAATTGGTGGCTTCCTAGCCGGTGTTGCCTTGGCCAAGTCGCTAGAACAATATCAAATTGAATCACAAATTCGACCTCTGCGTGATTTCTTCATTGTTATTTTCTTCATTGTACTCGGCTCGACACTTGTCATCTCTGATTTCTCGTCCGTACTTGGACCAGCAATTTTACTCTCATTCTTTGTCCTGATTGGCAACCCGCTCATTGTGCTGATTATTATGGGGCTTTTGGGATACCGTAAAAAAACTAGCTTCTATGCCAGTGTCACTGTCGCCCAGATTTCTGAATTCAGCCTCATTGTCATGAGTATGGGATTAACGCTTGGGCATATTGGATCACAAGAGGTTTCACTTGTTACTCTGGTCGGCATTATTACCATCGTACTATCCACCTATCTCATTCTTTATAGTAAAGAGCTCTATCCTAGACTTGAAAAAATACTCGGTATTTTTGAAAAAAAGAATGCGAAAGAAGAATCAGCCATGCCGGCAATCCCAGCTGGATCAATTGTTATTGCTGGGGCAAATCGCTTAGGTGGACACCTACTTCGAAAGATACAAAAGAAAAAAGTGGTTATTGTTGACCTTGACCCAGTCGTAGCAAAACGACTAGAAGAAGATGGTTATCGAGTTGTATTTGGCGATGTGACAGAGCCGGACATCCAAGAACATATTCGACTAGAGGATGCGTCAGTGATCATTTCAACTATTCCGGATTTAAATGACACGCTACTTTTGCTGGGCATACTCCGTGAACAGGACCGCAAAAAAAATCGTCCTACTACTATCGTAACTGCGTATACAAATTGGGAAGCGCAGCAACTCTATGACGCTGGAGCAGACTACGTTATCCTGCCACACTTTGTGAGCGGTCAACACTTAGCAACCTTACTGAAAAGTGGGCGTCTTAATACGGCAACTATGCAGCAATGGCGACGACATGACGTAAAAATTCTTGATTCGCTAAAAAAGCAACTGAGCTAAGATATCTAGGTAATAACAAAAGCCCCTAGTACTCACCGGGGCCTTTGCTTTATCTACTCAGTTATTTTCCTCTGATCGTCACCCATTTATCAGTGCAAATACTACCGAGGGCGAGCAGGAAGAAGAAGCATCCGACTAACCAACCCACGATAGGGATCAGGACAATTAGCTGCAAGACTAATACTCCTAGGAGGGCGGAAACCCAGTCGCCATTTTCTGGGTAATCCTTTTTCAAGAAGCGCATACCCATAGCTCCAAAAAGGATGCCAGCAAAGATGCCAGCCCCAATCAGTACGGCTATATAAATGCTAAGGAGGAGAAGTCCAAGCATACTCCCTATAACCGTGCTAAAGAGAATGGCAAAGGCGATTGGAGTAACAATGAAGACGAGTAAGCCAATCACAAACTGCTTACCAATTTGCATCCGTCCGAGGTGTACAATCTTCTCGCTGTAGCGTCGGAAACCAGCCGCCACAACAACTGCCGCTACCATCAAGGCAAGGAATTTGATAATCAGACTTACAATAGTTAGACCGAGTAAGCCATAGCTTAAGCGATAGGTGGTTTTGTCATAATGCACTGTGCCTACAATATTCGCTCCAGCGGCAATACTTGCTTCATGCTCCGAGGAATAGGTAAGGTCACCGTTTACCACCGCACCATCAGCCACGCTAAGCGCACCAGCATACACGCGAACATCACCGTCAATACTTCCAGCTAAGGTGATATCTCCACCCGCTGCTCGTACTTTACCGTGGATCTTGCCGTGCAACATTTGGTCACCGCCGGCCACTAGCACATCTCCCATCACCTCGGCATTATCTTCTAAGGTAACTGATCCACCGGCAACTGTTACATCTCCCGGCACTGTTGTGGCAATGGTTAACTGACCACCAGCTAAACGAATATCTTCACTTACACTACCAGTCACTGAGACCGTCCCGCCTGTTGCAAGAACGTCTCCGTTGACTGTGCCGGAGATTGTAACTGTGCCACCAGCCACCATCACATCTCCGTTGACTGTGCCATCCACATTTACTGTACCAGCTGCCACATACAAAGCCCCTTCCAGGGTTTCACTAGTGGCTAAAGTATAGGTATTTCCACTCTGGATAGTAGCTGCCAGAGCTATGCCGGGAATTAAAAAGACTCCTGCGACGGAAAGAACAATCTTCTGCCAGCGTTTCATAAGCATACTAGTTACTAATCTTTAGCTTTAGTTTACTCCTGACGAAACAAAGAAACAATATGGTTTATCACCAAAGCAATAGTAATATTTTTGCAAAAAAAATAGTAATTATTAGCGTTATTGCTAAAAATATAAGAAAATGCTATATTTTTTAAGAAAAATATGGCAAAAAAATCTGCAAAATTTTCTGTAGCAGTGCTCTGCGGAGGCCCCTCACTCGAACGGGGTATCTCTTTAAACTCGGCTCGCTCGCTCATGGATCACTTAAAATCTGAGCAAATTGAGATTGTGCCAATTTATTTTGATAACAAAAAACAAGCCTATCAAATTTCTCAAGCCCAACTCTACAGTAACACCCCTTCGGATTTTGATTTTAAACTTCAACAAACAGCCACACCACTCACCACAGCAGCGCTAGTGAAAAAGCTACGAGAAGTGGCTATCACCTTCCCGGCGATGCACGGACCTTTTGGGGAGGATGGTGGCATCCAGCGTTTCTTAGAAAAACATGCTATCCCTTTTGTTGGCTCCGGATCAAAGGCTTGTCGACTGGCTTTTGATAAGCACACGGCAAATACATTTATTGCTGGGCACGATTTTTTTACCCTTCCCTCCGCGGTATTAAAAATTTTTCATACTGATCACGAAAAAATACTCAAAGATTTTTTTGCAAATAACAAAGTCCAGCGCGCAGTAGTAAAGCCCGCTAGCGGCGGATCAAGTATCGGAGTATTTTCAGTGGCAACACCTCAGGAAGCACTCGAGAAAACAAAACTCATTTTCTCAAAGCGAATGGATACCCGGGTGGTTGTGGAGCCTTTTGCGCAGGGCAAGGAATTTACCATGATCATACTAGAAAACCAGTTTGCCCTGCCGGTAGCCCTACCGCCAACTGAGATTGAAACAGACTATACAGAGCATCAAATCTTTGACTTCCGCAGGAAATATTTACCAACTCGACAGGTAACATGGCACTGCCCTCCTCGCTTTAGCCAAGAGATTATTGAACGCATTCAGGCGCAAGGGGAACAGCTCTTCCGCCTCTTTGGCATGCACGATGCTGCTCGTTTTGACGGATGGGTGTTACCTAATGGAAAAATATGGTTCTGTGACTTTAATACCGTAAGCGGTATGGAGCAAAACAGTTTTCTTTTCCAGCAGGCCGCTCGAGTAGGACTAACGCATCGGGATGTTTTGCAATACATTGTACAGCACTCTAGCGCGCGTCAAGGTGTTCACTTCCCTGAAATCTCTTCACAAAAAAAGAAAGGGAAGACGGTGACAATTCTCATGGGTGGGAGCAACTCCGAGCGCCAGGTTTCTCTCATGAGTGGAACAAATGTCTGGCTAAAGCTACGGCAAACAAAAGAGTATGAGCCACAGCCCTACTTGCTTGATACACATGGCGATGTGTGGAAGCTGCCCTACCATCTCAGCTTGAATCACACGGTAGAGGAAATAATGGAAAACTGTCAGCAATACCCAAACGAAAAACATCGGCTGGAGGACTTTGAGCGTCGGGCCCGAATCAAGCTAGGTTTACGAGAAGAGAAGAATGCACAAGACTTTTTTGACCCGAGAAAACTGAGTCTGAATGAACTCCTTCACTCATCATCTTTCCTTTTCATTGCACTGCATGGTGGTAAGGGTGAAGACGGGACACTTCAGGCAGCCTGCGAAAAGGCAAAGGTAAAATTTAATGGCTCCCCAGCCACGACTTCTCAACTCTGTATGGATAAATGGAAAACTGCGGAAGCCATTCGCCAACTCAACATACCCGGGGTGCAGGCAATTGCTGGAGAAAGCTTCTTGACGAGCACGCTTTTGCATATGACAAGTAGCCAAATTGAAGCGCTCTGGAAAAAATTACATACAGAACTTCATTCAAAAACCTTTATTATCAAGCCGCAAAGTGATGGCTGCACAACTGGAGTCGCACACATCTTCACCGCGCAGGATCTTAAAACCTACTTGGCGTATCTACAAAAAAGAGCTGCGTACATACCTAAAAATACTTTCCACGGACAGGCTGATATTATTGAGTTACCAAGCGCCGCTCCGAAGCGCCTCCTCATTGAACGCTTCATTGCCACTGACAAGCTACGGGTCAAAGCGAATAAAATGAAGCACCTGCCAGTATCAGGTTGGGTGGAAATGACTGCCGGAGTGATTGAGGTGCGAGGAAAAATACACGCCTTAGCTCCGAGTATCACGATCGCGGAGGGTGAAGTCCTCACTGTTGAAGAAAAATTCCAAGGTGGTACTGGAATTAATATCACGCCACCGCCTGAACATTTGATTCAAGGATCGACGGTGGAGAAGGTAAGGCAGCGTATTGCTGAACTAGCCACTGCACTAGGCATACGAGGCTACGCGCGGATCGATATCTTTGTTCATCTCAAAACTGGGGCAATACATGTTATTGAGGTAAACACCTTACCAGGTTTAACTGGATCTACGGTTATTTACCATCAAGCCTTAGCCGACCAGCCCCCGAAATTTCCGGCTGAGTTTCTCTCTACGATCATCGCGAATACTGGCTACTAAACAAAAACGCGGCATATCACCGCGCTTTTGTTTTTATCTGCTACAATAGCTATTTTTTGTCTGCTTCTTCCTGCTCTGCTTTCACGGCAGCGAGAATTTGCGTACGAATTTCTTGCTGTAATTTCTGCTCATTTTTAAGGAAGTCGCGTGCTGCGTAATTACCTACTCCCAACTTGGCTTCACCAAAGGAATAGGTATTACCTCGTTTTTCAACCACGCCATATTGGAGACCAGTATCAATGAGGTCGCCGGCTACGGAGATTCCTTCGTTGTACATGATATCGAACTCGGTCACCTTAAATGGTGCGGCCACTTTATTCTTCACTACTTTTGCTTTAGTGCGGCTACCAATAATCCGTTCGCCCTGCTTAATTTGACCAATACGTCGAATCTCGATGCGAACTGAGGAATAAAACTTCAACGCCATACCACCTGTGGTTGTCTCAGGATTCCCAAAGAAGACACCGATCTTCATGCGTGTTTGGTTGATGAAGATAACAATGGTGCGAGATCGAGAAATTAGAGCGGTAAGCTTACGTAAGGCCTGACTCATGAGGCGAGCTTGCAAACCCATATGTGAGTCACCCATTTCTCCTTCAATTTCCGCCTTTGGTGTTAAGGCAGCAACCGAGTCAACGACGATAATATCTACTGCGTTTGAACGCACCAAGGTCTCTAAGATATCCAAGGCTTGCTCGCCGGTATCAGGCTGAGAAATGAGTAAATCATCAACCTTAATGCCAATCTTACGAGCATAGTCAGGGTCAAGCGCGTGCTCAGCATCGATAAAAGCCGCTAAACCGCCTTTCTTCTGTGCCTCGGCGACAATGTGCTGAGCAAGGGTTGTTTTACCTGAAGCTTCCGGTCCATAAATCTCAATAACGCGCCCACGGGGTACGCCGCCAACACCAAGAGCAATATCAAGGGATAAGCATCCAGTGGAAACTGCTTCCACATCAGATTTACGTGCTTCTCCCAGCTTCATAATCGAACCGTCGCCAAAACGCTCGCGAATTTGCTCAATAGCTATTTCAGCTGCTTTGCCGCGTCCGGCGCTATCGTTTTCCTGACTGCTTGTTTTTGTTGCCATAAATTTGGTACTCCTTATGTGCCACCGCTCTAAGCCTATCGGTTGTCACTATTCGTGTCAACGTCCTGGATTTCCGGGATGGTCACTAATACTTGTCGGGTTATGGTGCTGGCCTGACTACGCTTTTTCTTCGCCACCACCTGAATGGTATTTAATCCTTCATGTAAATCAATTAACTCGCTAAAACGCCCTTCGGTATCAATTAAAACTCGCTGTCCGTTGATAGTTACTTCGCTCTCTGCCTCGGTCATTCCGCCCACCTTAATAGTCCGTTCGATGGTTGTCAGTTGTGGCTCCGGGCTATCTACCACAAGTTCCGGCGCCCGAATAATTGACCACGCTTGTACAACTAAGTACGCAAGAACGACGACGACAATGGTAGTAAAGCCTAGGATGCGCAATCTTCGAGGAGTGAAGACTGGCTTCACATCTACGTGTCGTTGGACAAACTTCTTATCTTTATTTAACAGATGCTTAACCAGGCCTCGCTCTTTTTCATATGAGCTAATAACATCATCAGGACTCACGCGAAGAAAGTTTGCGTACTGGCGGAGAAAATTTCGAATGTACACTTCGCCAGGCAATTGACCATAGGCGCCTTCTTCTAGGGCTTGAATATATTTCTGTGCAATATGAGTAGACTCAGCTACATCAAAAATTTCCCAGCCCTGTTCAAGGCGATGGGATTTTAGGCGCTCACCCAAAGTGATGCTAGCTCGCAGTTGCTTTCTCCGGAAGGTGCTCATGCGCGCGACTCTTCTTCGTCCTCTTCTTCATCGTCATCTGCCACTTCTGCTTCTTCGCCATCATCCTCAACAATTTCTTCATCATCTAGCTCCTCTGCTACATCAAAGCCATCATTACTGACCGGCACTCCGCCCAAAACTTCACGCGGCTTTGCTCCTTCACCTGGACCAATGAAGCCTTCCTCTTCGAGTAAGTCGAGCAAACGAGCAGCTCGAGCATAGCCAACGCGTAAACGCCGCTGGAGAAGAGAGGCCGAGGCTTTACCAGCCCGTAAAATAACTTCTTTTGCTTCCTCGAGTAAGTCATCCTCGCCGCTCATATCGGATCCACCCGCCCCAATGGCTGATTTCGGACGAGCGGTCACTTCTTCAACATACTGCGGTTCAGCTTGATCTTTGAGATAATCAACCACTCGCTCAATTTCCTTTTCTGAAACAAAGGCACCCTGCAAACGTTTTGGCTTAGAGAGGTCGGAAGATAGGAAAAGCATATCACCTTTACCAAGCAGCTTCTCAGCGCCACTCAAATCTAAAATCGTGCGTGAGTCGATAATTGATGCAACGTTAAAAGCAATACGTGCAGTGATGTTTGCCTTAATAAGCCCAGTAATAACATCAACCGATGGTCGTTGGGTTGCTACGATTAAGTGGATGCCAACTGCTCGAGCCATTTGAGCTAAGCGAACAATTGCTGCTTCTACATCACGAGAGGCCACAGCCATTAAATCAGCTAACTCATCGATGACAACGACAATGTATGGCATGCCATCGTCGATTTCCTCGCGATACATTTTAATATTTCGCTTGCCCGTCTGAGAGAGTGTTTCATAGCGGCGATCCATTTCACCTACCACCCATTTCAAAGCGTGCACTGTTTTATCAACATCAGTAATGACTGGCGTGAGCAAATGTGGAATACCATTATAGTTGCTTAACTCCACCCGCTTTGGGTCAACCATGATAAGTCGCAAGTCGTCAGGTGTATTACTGTAGAGCAAGCTCATCAGAATTGTGTTGATACAAACCGACTTTCCTGATCCAGTTGAACCAGCAATCAACAAGTGAGGCATGGGATCGAGATCGCTTACCCAAGCATTGCCCGCCACATCCTTACCTAGAGCGAGGCTTAGGTTTGATTTACGCTTGGAGTAATTATCCGAGCTGAGCATTTCGTGGATAGTTACCACCGCGCTGGCTTTATTCGGCACTTCAATACCAACCAAGGACTTACCGGGAATCGGCGCCTCAATACGAATTGGGTGGGCCGCCAAGGCAAGCGCGAGATCGTTCTGCAGTGTGGTTATTTGAGCCAATTTCACACCCTCGGCTGGCTTCAGAGTGTACTGAGTGACTGTTGGACCTACGTTGACTTCATCCATTTCTACGTCGATGCCAAAAGTCTCAAGTGTACGCTTAATTTTTTGCTTGCCTTCTTCAATGTTGCCGCTCATCGGCTTTTCGTGTTTCTGTTCTAAGAGATTAATCGGCACGTCAGCCTTGCGCTTCTTGCGACGGACTTTTGGAAATATTTGCGCTTGAGTGCCTTCACCATGAGCTGGGATGTCCTCTTCTCCTTCTCCCTCTTCCTCACCATCTTCTGCACCAGCAATATCACGAGCAGTGAATTCTCGCTCATCCTCCTCTACATCTTCTTCCTCTTCTTCTGGTTCTTCATCTTTGTGAGACTCAAAAGCAATCTTCAGACGATAAAACCAGAAGCGTAGACGGTTCATGCTGCGATCTACCACCGTGCGCTGTCCGGCAATAGCGTGCAATGTAGTGTTGAACATAACAAGTACACCGATGATCAACAGGGCTAAGAGAATAGTGATCGCCGCGATCTGGCCAAACATGCTTTCTAAACCTTGTCGCATAACATATCCTATTCCGCCGCCGCCGCGCCCGTCAGTTATCGCATTTTGTATTTCTGCTTCATCAACCAGGAGGTGAAGTAGACCAGCAAAAGCAATCATAAATAGCCCAGCGCCCACATAGGCCCAGGCGCGCAGGCGAATCGTGTCAGGTTTCAGTAGCGCGAAGCCGATAGCCACCAGAAAAAGAGGTAGGAGATACCTTGACCAACCAAAAAGCCAACCTAGACCTTTGTCTAGCCACTCGCCCACCACACCAGCCAAGTCAAAAAATCCTAAAATGAAAACAAGGGCGGCCACAAAAATCACAACTACTATAATTCCGCGCTTCGTCTCTGGACTGAGTTGTGATTCCTCTGGGGCCTGCTCTTCGTCAGTATCCCAAGGCGTCGGACGGCCCCGACGTCGGACATTTTTCGTTGCCATAGCCTGCGTATTGTACCACTTTTTTAGGCAATAAACAAAGCAAGAAAAGGAGCGGCCATACACGGAGTATGGCCGCTGTTCCAAGAGCTAGCAGGGATGCGCTAGTCCTGGCCGCCCGACTTCGTGACGCTGGCGATCACACCTTGATCGAGCCAGGCCGTCGTCTTCTTCTGATACCGCGCCTTCGTTGTCGACGTCGTCGGTCCCCTGAGTCGAGTCGTCGTGTGCATCTAGTCCTCCTTCGAGGCTCGTACCGCAACATTGCGGCAACTCAAAAAGCATAGCATGTGACATGCATCTAGGCAAAGGGAGGGTAGAATAAATCCTAGGCCTTTTCGGCTTCTTTCTCTGCCTCTGGTGCTGGATCGACTTCAGTCTCGTCAGCCTCTGCTTCTGCGTTCTCTACACGCGGCATAGTGACGCCAGTTCCAACCGGAATAAGCTTACCGATGATCACGTTTTCTTTGAGACCGCGCAATGTGTCCATCTTACCTGAAACTGCGGCATCAATGAGGACGCGGGCGGTTTCTTGGAAAGAAGCAGCGGACAAGAAGCTTTCGGTGGTCAAGCTAGCCTTGGTAATACCGAGCAAGAGATGCTCATAAGTAGCTGGCTTGGTCTTTTCTTTCTTTGCCTTGTCATTAGCCTCTACTAATCGAGTGTATTCAACAATATCACCATCAAGCAATTCTGTTTCACCGCGATCGGTCACGTACACACGTGAGAACATCTGGCGCACAATAACTTCGATGTGCTTGTTATTAAGCTTCTGACCCTGAGATGAGTAGATGTACTGAATGTCCTTGATAACGTATTTCTGGACTGCTGAGACGCCCTTCAGGTGATAGAGCTCGCCCAGGTTCACGCTACCTTCAGTTAAGGTGTCACCAACGCTCACGAGATCACCGTCTTTTACCCAGAGTGTATACCCGGCCGGGATGATATATTCCTTATCAGACATGCCTTCGGTAATCACTGTCACAGCGGTTTTGTTTACCTTACACTTACCAGCCGATTTGCTAAGCGTCTTATCCCCGTCAATTTCATAAAGCACATCGCCTTCTTGGACCTCAGACCCATCCTCTACGAGCACTTTTAAGCCGGCCTTCTTACGAGGGAATTTATACGCTTCAGGAGTGGTGCCAATACCACGGATAGTCACAATGGTTTGACCATCGCGCTCTTCAACTCGAGCGGTTCCAGCTTGGTCAGCTAAGATAGATGGCTTGCGGACTGGACGTGCTTCAAATAACTCTTCAACGCGAGGTAAACCTTGGGTGATATCTTGTCCGGCCACACCACCAGTGTGGAAAGTACGCATTGTCAGCTGAGTACCAGGCTCACCGATAGACTGTGCAGCGATAATACCGACCGCCACGTGCATATTCACCATGCGGTTGTAAGCCAAGTCATATCCATAACACTTCTGACAAATACCGCGTCGGGATACACAGCTTAATACGCTGCGAATCGTTACTGACTCAAGCTGCACTTTTTCAAGCTTAGCGTATTCTTCATCGGTTACGAGGGTGCCGGCTGCGATAAGGACTTTCTTGGTCTTTGGATGGACAATATCAGCTGCCAACACGCGACCGTGTACAAAGGTTTGCAGACTCTCACCCATCTGTTCAGCCTCTTCGGCAACATAGGTGAAGCCTGCGGTATCACCACAATCCTCTTCACGGATAACAATGTCCTGCGCTACATCAATGAGACGGCGAGTCAGATAACCAGCATTTGCAGTACGGAGGGCGGTATCAGACAAACCTTTACGTGCACCGTGAGTGGAGATGAAGTATTCCAGTACATCGAAACCTTCTTTGAAGCTACCTTTTACCGGCAGTTCAATAATGCCTCCGGATGGGTTGGTTACCAAACCTTTCATACCCATCATCTGAGTAATCTGTTCCCAGGAACCACGGGCGCCTGATTCAATCATCATGTAGACCGGACCGGACTTATCTAATCGGTCTCGGCTAATAGCCTGCAGTTGCGATTTCACACTTGCCCAAATCTCGATGATCTTGGCGTGACGTTCTTCTTCAGTCAGTAATCCTGATTCGTAGTGAGAGTGAATCTCATCAACCTTCGTGGCAGCTTCTTTGATAACATCCTGCTTTGCTTCAGGAATTGGTAAGTCATCCATACCCCAGGACAAACCGGATGAGGTCAGGGTTTCAAAGGAGAGTCGCTTCACTGCATCCAAAAATTCTACTGTGCGATCGTTGCCAAGGAGACTGAGGATGCCACCTACCAACTTTGAAAGGGTCTTCTTATCAAGTACCTCGTTCACAAAACCCATTTCCTTCGGCACGATTTCATTGAAGATAACCCGACCAACTGTTGTTTCAGTAAGGGTGCTTGGCGTGAGACGGATCTTCACTTGCTGGTGGAGTGTTACTCGGCCAGTGTCATAGGCTAGTTTAGCTTCTTCTGGTGAAGAGAAGGCAATATTCTTATCAGACTCATCCATTAAGCTGAGGTAGTACATACCCAAGACCAAGTCCTGTGAGGGGCTAACCACTGGTGAACCAGTAGCCGGCTTCAGCAAGTTCTTGCTCGAAAGCATTAATTCCTTAGCCTCCCATTTGGCTTGTTCAGTTAACGGAACGTGGACGGCCATTTGGTCACCATCGAAGTCAGCGTTGAAAGCTGCACACACCAATGGGTGAATTTGAATAGCCTTACCTTCAATAAGGATTGGTTGGAAAGCCTGAATACCAAGTCGGTGCAAAGTAGGAGCACGGTTTAAGAGCACGTGCGCGCCTTTGGTAATTTCTTCTAGGATATCCCAAACTTCCGGACGGTTTGCTTCAATGAAACGGGATGCGCTACGAACGTTATGGACGTATTCGCGCTTAATCAATTCAGAAATCACGAATGGTCGGAAAAGCTCGAGGGCCATGCGCTTTGGCAGACCACATTGGTAGAGCTTCAGGTGAGGACCGATAACAATAACCGAGCGACCGGAATAATCAACGCGCTTACCAAGCAAGTTTTGGCGGAAGCGACCTTGCTTACCCTTAAGGGTGTCAGCAATTGATTTCAGCATGCGCTTCTGACCGGTTGAAGCAGTTACCGTCTTACCATGTCGAGCACCATTATCAATCAAGGCGTCAACTGCTTCTTGCAACATACGCTTTTCGTTGCGACAGATAACTTCAGGTGCATTCAATTCAATCAAACGCTTCAATCGATTGTTACGATTGATAACGCGGCGATAGAGATCATTCAAATCAGAGGTAGCAAAGCGACCGCCATCCAATTGCACCATCGGACGCAAATCCGGTGGGATAACCGGGATAGCAGACAAAATCATCCATTCAGGTCGCAAACCATTGCGGAGGAAATTCTTTACCAGCTTCAAGCGACGAACTAAACGACGGGCCTTATTTTCTGGCGCATCAATTAGTTCATTTTCGAGTTGCTTTGCCATTTCCTTGAGGTCGATTTCCACCAAGAGCTGACGGATTGATTCAGCACCAATACCGGCCTCAAAAACCTGGCCGTATTTCAAGGAAAGATTATGATACACGTTCTCAGAAACGATCTGATACTTTTGCAGATCCTTTAATTCCTTCTTAGCAATGTCAACCACTTCGCTCAAATTCTGCAGCTGCTCTTCTTTCATCTTTTGCAAACCGTCGAGCTCTTCATCAAAAGCTTTAGTATCTTTACCATTCTTATCAGCATCGGCTCGGCGCTGTTTCACAGACTGGATCTGCTGATGCAATTCAGACTCGATGGCCTTTTTCTTTGCTTGAGCTTCTTGATCAAGCTGCTCCAATGTCATCTTACGTAACTCTTCGTTGACATCGGTGATAATGAAATTTGCAAAGTAAATAACGCGCTCTAACTCCTGTACCGAGAGATCGAGAATCAAGCCGATCTTGGATGGCACGCCGCGGAGGAACCAAATGTGTGAACATGGAGCAGCTAAATCAATGTGACCCATGCGTTCACGTCGAACCAGTGAGCGAGTAACTTCTACTCCACACTTGTCACAGACAATGCCCTTATAGCGGATGCGCTTGTATTTGCCACAGTAACACTCCCAGTCCTTGGAAGGTCCAAAAATTTCCTCGGCAAAGAGACCGGATTTTTCCGGTTTTTGTGTCCGATAGTTAATCGTCTCTGGTTTGGTGACTTCACCATAGGACCACGCATGAATCGCGTCCGGGGAGGCGAGCTTTAATCGGATGGCTTTAAAATCTGCTGGCTTTACTTCTTCAATCATCGCTTGATTCTTTAGGTTCTTCGGGGACGTCCTCTCCTCCACCTGTTTCAGCCGTTGCTAGTTTTTTCTCTTCTTCAGAGGGTTGGCGAGGTTTTTCTTCTTCTCCATCACGTGGTTTGGCGCCGATCAAATCAACATCCAAACCAAGACCCTTTAATTCACGGACTAATACGTTAAAGGATTCTGGAACATTGAGTCGGGTAATTGGTTCACCCTTAATGACTGACTCATAGGCCTTGGAGCGACCTGGTACGTCGTCAGACTTAATGGTCAACATTTCTTGCAGGGTATGGGCGGCACCATATGCTTCGAGTGCCCACACTTCCATTTCTCCAAAGCGCTGACCACCGAACTGAGCTTTACCACCGAGCGGCTGCTGCGTAACGAGAGAGTATGGACCAATGGAACGTTGGTGAATCTTATCTTCAACCAAGTGATTCAATTTCAACATGTAAATGTTACCCACGGTAGCTTTTTGATCCATTGGCTTACCAGTACGACCATCAATCAAGGTCAGCTTACCGTCAACTGGATAACCAGCCTTGGCTAATTCTTCACGAATGGTTTCTTCTGGTACGCCATCGAGAGCTGGACTGGCAACCTTGTAACCAAGCTTCTTTGCGGCGAGCCCGAGGTGGGTTTCCAAAATTTGTCCGAGGTTCATACGAGAGGCAACACCCAACGGGTTGAGAATAATGTCGACCGGGGTACCGTCCTCTAGGAATGGCATATCTTCTACAGCCACAATGCGAGAAATAACACCTTTGTTTCCGTGTCGGCCAGCCATCTTGTCGCCAACTTGAATCTTGCGAAGTTGGGCAACTGAAACTTGGATAGTCTTGATCACGCCGGATGAAAGTTTGTCACCCTTTTCTCGTGAAAAGACTTTGATGTCAACCACTTTACCGTGCTCACCATGCTCTAAGTAGAGTGAGCTATCTTTTACATCCTTCGCTTTTTCACCAAAAATTGCCCGGAGTAATTTTTCCTCAGCTGAGAGCTCGGTCTCACCCTTCGGGGTGATCTTGCCGACCAAAATATCACCTGAAGAAACTTCTGCTCCGATGCGAATCACACCGTCTTCATCCAAATCCTTTAACTTCTCTTCAGACACGTTAGGAATATCGCGCGTAACTACTTCTGGTCCGAGCTTTGTGTCGCGTACATCAATTGAGTAGTCCTCGATGTGAATAGAAGTGTAGCGGTCGCCCTGCACCAAACGTTCAGACAAGAGAATAGCGTCTTCGTAGTTACCACCTTCCCATGGCATGAAAGCCACAAGAATGTTTTGCCCAAGTGCTAATTCACCGTCTTCAGTGGAAGGACCATCAGCCAAAAGCGCACCGGCTTCTACTTCTTGTCCACGATCAACTAAAGGCTTCTGGTTAATTGATCCGGAAGCGTTTGATCGATTGAATTTACGCAAAGGATAATCACGAATAGTACCATCAGCTTCCTTAATCTGTATAAGGTTACCTTGCACCTTCACAATCTCACCGGCATTCTTCGCTAAGACAACCTGACCAGAATCACGTGCTGCGCGACCCTCAACACCAGTACCAACAATCGGTGATTGTGGGTTAATAACAGCCACAGCCTGGCGTTGCATATTGGTACCCATCAGGGCACGTACCGCGTCATCGTGTTCCAAGAAAGGAATTAAGGACGTGGTCACACTCACAATCTGCTTCGGTGAAACGTCCATGTAATCAACTTCCCACGGTGTACCAATGGTTGGCTCACCATGACGTCGAACCTCAACCCGCTCGCTCATGAAATAACCGTTTTCATCAATCGGGGTGGTTGCGGCAGTGGTCACAGCACGCTCTTCAGTAAAGGCATCCAAGTAAAGCACATCGCTTAACACACGTGGCTTAATCGGAATAAGCTCTTTGCCAGATTGCTTTAACTTCTCAGCGATATCCTTAGTGATTTTTGTGCCGGCACTGGCCACAGTCTGACCAGCTGCATCTTGTACATCCTCACGTAGCTCTTCACCTTCAGTTTGCTTAGGATCGTTTGGTATATCATGAATAACTCGGCGGAACGGTGTTTCGATAAATCCATAGTCATTAATACGTGCGTAGCTGGCCAAGTGTCCGACCAAACCAATGTTTGGTCCTTCTGGAGTGGCAATTGGACAGATACGACCATAGTGGGTGCGGTGCACGTCACGCACATCAAATCCGGCTCGTTCGCGTGACAAACCACCAGGACCCATAGCAGACAAGCGGCGCTTGTGCTCTAACTCAGCCAATGGATTATGCTGATCCATGAATTGGGACAACTGGGAGCTCATGAAGAACTCTTTTACTGCACCAATAATTGGACGCGCATTAATTAATTGGTTTGGAGTGAGTGTAGTGATGTCGCGAGTGGACATGCGATCTTTTACGATACGCTCCATGCGAGCCAAACCAACGCGGAACTTGTTTTGAACCAATTCACCGATGGCGCGAACTCGTCGATTACCTAAGTGGTCGATATCATCCGGCTCTGCTTGGCGGTTATTCAAGGTGATGATTTCGCGAACAATGGCGATCACATCATCTTTTTGCAAGACACGATGCTCTTTGTCATTTGGGAAATCAAAGCCGAAGCGATGATTCAGCTTGTAACGACCAACTCGACCGAAGTCATATCGATCGAATGAGAAGAACATCTTGTGAATCAATTCACGTGCGTTGTCAGTTGTAGCCAAGTCACCTGGACGAATACGCTTGTAGACTTCCTTCAAGCCCTCTGCCTCTGAACGAGCGGCATCCTTAGCAATCGTTGCTTCTAGATATTTATCAGTCGCGTGAGTATCAACTTCTTTAAAGAGGCCGAGCAATTCTTCATCAGAACCAAGGCCAAAGGCGCGAAGCAGTGATGTGATCGGTACTTTGCGCTTACGGTCAATCTTTACTGAGATAACATTATTCGCATCAGTTTCTAATTCCAGCCAAGCGCCACGGTTTGGAATAATTTTTGCACCATAGTAATAACGTCCGCGCAAGTACTCAGCAGTAAAGAAGGCGCCAGCTGAACGAATCAGCTGTGAAACAACCACGCGCTCAATACCGTTGATAATGAAAGTGCCGCGATCAGTAATGAGTGGGAAATCACCCAGGTAAATTTCCTGTTCCTTGATTTCACCAGTCTTTTTGTTAACTAAACGAGTTTGTACGCGAAGTGCAGCCTCATAGGTTACGTTCTTTGCTTTGGCAGCTACTTCATCAAACTTTGGCTCATCCAGGTAGTAGTCACCAAAATATAACTCAAGGTCACGACCGATAAAGTCGCGGATAGGTGAAATCTCCTCGAAAAGCTCTTTGAGCCCATCGCGGAAAAACCATTCATAGGAACGCTTCTGAATCTCGATGAGATCAGGCAGCGGAATGGCTTCGTGAAGTTTTGTAAAAAACTTCCGTTCTTTAGTTACCCCTGATGAGTTTTTTTGCATTAAAAAATTACCACGTCCGCTCGGTAGTCCCGGGGACGTAATATACTGTCGCGTCGCCTATTGTGTGCCTCGGACTGAGGAAATGTTCTTCCGCAAGGTCAGGAATCGCGATTTAGGGTCAAAATAGATGCTTCAACACCATACCAATCAACTTGACAGCTGTCAAGGGTAGTGTTCTCAGGGCTATTTTTTGTTATTTTCTGCTAATATTAGCAAAATATGTTTTCGGATTGCCCTATTTCACTTTTAGTGCGTGCACACTTATCCACATTTTATCCGAATTCCCCCCTTGCGCAGGGAGAAAGCTGTAACGAAAAACTTCTTAAAGTCTATTCCCGAGTTCTTCGCGCACAACCTGACGATCGTCCCAGGCCTGGCGCGTACCTTTTGGGCCCATCAGCCATTGTTCAGATGCTTTGCCGGTAATTACGACTAAATCGCCTGATTTTGCTAGGGAAAGTGCATGGGCAATGGCTTGCCGACGATCAGATACCCGTTCAACTTGGGCACGAAGGGGTGAGGCCTCTTTTGTTCCGGCTACAACATCGTCAATTATCTGCTCTGGGTCTTCGTCATAAGGATCCTCGTTTGTCACAATAGCAAGGTCTGCGTGTTCGGCCACCCATTTGCCGAGCACTGGACGCCGACTCTTATCACGTCCACCGCCAGCCGAACCAAAAACATGCAATATACGCTTTGGATGGAGCTGCTCAAGCACTTGATAAAGCGCCTGCATAGAAGCTGGTTCAGGCGCATAGTCGACTAAAATCTGAAAATCGCGCTTACTTGGAATAAACTCTAAGCGTCCCGGTACCGGCACTAACTGCGCCAATGCAGGTACTAGCTTAGCTAATGGGAAACCATATTGCTCAAGCACGGCTACTGCTTCCAGGGCATTCATCACATTGAAGCGCCCAAGAAAAGGTAAAAACACCTCATGCTCCTCAATACGAATGCGGGTTCCTTTTTCGTTTTGCTCAACAATTTCGGCTCGACGATGCACGTCAGCTTTTGTGTGCACGCTTCCATACAGAGTACATACAACCTTTTTATCCGCTGGGTAGCGAAGAAAGGCATCAGCCACTGGGTCGTCTCCGTTTACCACACTCACTTTTGGGGCATCTGTTACACGAGCACTCGACATGAGTCTTTGAAACAATAGCTCCTTAGCCCGTTGATATGCCAACATCGATCCGTGCCATTCAATATGTTCTGGTGTGAGATTGGTAAAAACTGCACCCTGAATCGGCACCCCGTTCAAACGACCTTGCGCTAAGCCCTGAGAGGAAGCTTCTAGAACTGCATACTTTGCGCCTGCTCGCACCATTTTAGCAAGATGAGACTGTAAAAAACTCGTATCAGCCGTAGTCAACTTCGTTGTATTTAGCTTTGTCTCATCGCCGATACGAACCGATGCGGTAGAAATCCATCCTACCGGCTCACCCATGAGAGCAAGCAATTGCCCGATCCACTCTACTACTGTTGATTTCCCATTTGTGCCGGTCACCGCAATGACGCGCAGCTTCTTACCCGGATAGCCAAAACGAAACGCGGTCAAATGCGCTCGGCAACGATGATAACTTAAAAGGATTGATCGTGGGATAAAAGGTCTGAGTAGCTGTTTCAACATATGCCGGCCGGAATTACAAAGAATCAGGAACTACTTTTGCTTTGTTTTTTTGCTGCTAGTATTGAGTTTGCGTTCAATGCGTTCCAGGCTCTTCATAATGCGTTCGATTTGCTCCTGAGCCTTCACATCAATTTCATAGTCAAGCTGATCGCGCACATCGGTCCGCTCAGATTCACGGTTTTGTGAAATAAGCACAAAGGTGGAAAGGAAAATCGCTTCCAGTGAAACAATCAGAGTGAGGAAGTTGTATGGATAGGGATCCCATGGCTTTGTTCCCTCTAAACCATTCACTATTAACCATAAAATAAACCATCCGATGTGGAGGTAAACAAAAGTCATTGAACCGGAAAAACGAGTTATTGTATCGGCGATTCTATCTTGCCACGTAGAGCGCTGCTCAAATTCTTTTTTTACTCGTTTTCGCATATGGTATTAAAACCAGCCTCGAGATTCTTTACGGTACACTAGGGTGTAGGTTCCGTTTTTATTATACACTAAAGTGAAGTTTCTCCGATCTTCGTCTTCGAATTCACTTTCTCCATGTGATTTTGCATCGCGAAAAAATACCTCAGCCTCTTTATAATCAAGAGCATTATCTAAATATTCCACGCCGCGTTTTGCCTCCTCGGCATAGAATACTTTGTGGCCATGCACGTCACGATGTTTTTCTTCCATGGTAAAAGTGTAGCATTTTTTCGAAAATCCTGGAAAAAGAAAGGCGACGCACAAACGCACGTCGCCAATTGCGAAGATCGTCTAGGCAATGAGTCCAATGCTCTCATCATCGCCTGATTCTCTGGGTGGCCCCTGAGGGAACATTGCTTCTGGGATTGTTCCCGGACTCAATTCTCCCACCTGCCTTCGTAGCTCCTGAAGCTCGATTACTTCAGGCATGGTCAACTCTCGGCGGTCGCCGAGGGCCAGCAATTCACGCATGCGTTCTATTTCCTTTGAGTCCATCTTTCCCTCCTCATGACAAAGGGCGGTGTTTTGCTATCACAAAACAACCTCAAGGCTTTTTTGTCAATGAAAACGCCGGCGACCTGCAATGCAGTGCCGCCGGGAAGTGGATGTCGCCTCATCAATTGGCACATCAAGGAGTTATCCCGTCCTATCCAGGAAAAAGCCGCCGGAACCAACCAAAGATGCCCTTAGGGCAAATGCAGGACTTGAGCTTGTACCCGCATCGCAGGCAGCGCTCGTTACGACGACTCCCTTTTAGCGTAGTCATGCGCCCTCCAATACTCTCGCTACACACGCCAATGCGTTAGCGTTGTAACATAGGTATTTTCCTGGGTCAATATGAGAAAAACGCCCGGCTCTCGAAAGAGACGGGCGTTGCTGCTGCGTCATTCGCTTTTCACATCCGATCCATCCAGCCCAAAATGGTGGGTGAGTGAATTCGAGTTGTGAATGTCCATGATGGCGTCGCCGAGCAACGGTGCCACCGAACAAACGCGGAACTTGCCTGGAAGGCTGCTCGGGAGAGGCAAGGTATCGGTCACATACACTTCGGTTATCGGCGCCTCCTCCAACCGACGAATACAGTCTTCACAGAAAACTCCGTGGGTCACCGCTGCACGAACACTACGCGCGCCTCGCTCTTGCATAGCCCTAGCCGCTACCTCCATGGAAATGCCACTGCTAAGCACATCGTCAACCAGAACCATATCGCGGCCTTCAACTTCGCCGATCACTTGCCTGATCCTGGTGCTTCGATCGCCCAATCGCTGCTTGTCGATCAGCACCACATCAGACCCCGGAATACGCGAGCGCCAGTTCCCAACCATAGTTGCTCCGCCCAGATCGACCGACCCGATGGAAAGTGCCGCAAGATTGAGGGACTTGATCACCGGCAGCAAGACGATCCAACCATAGAGATGGTCAAAGGGAGCGTCAGTGAAGCCCTGGATCTGGCCCGAGTGCAAATCAATGCTGAGGAAGCGATCAGCGCCGGCATGCTGAATCATGCTCGTCACCAACTTCGCAGTGATAGGCACCCGAGGTTTGTCCTTCCGATCCTGTCGGGCGTACCCGAAGTAAGGAAGAACAACAGTGATGCGTTCGGCCGACGCACGCCGTGCAGCATCAGTCATGATGAGTAGTTCTAGCAAGTTGTCCGAGCCTCGATCAGCAGTTGCATGCGTTGGCTGGACAATGAAAACGTCCTTACCACGAATGTTTCCGCCGATCTGCACTTTGATCTCATGATCCGGAAAGCGACCGACATTCATAGCCCCCGGATCTAGTCCCAGGTTTCTGGCAATCGCAGTGGCTAATGCCGGGTGTGCACTACCACTCAGGATTACAGGACTACTGTCAAAGAACGGCATGTCACACCCTCCTTCTGTTTCTACCCCGCTCAAGAAACTCTACGCCGACCTTAGCACATAGTTGTACGCAGTCAAGAAAAAGCCCCGCCCACTACTACTGTATGTAGATCGTGGCGGGGCAAAGAACCGAGTGGATGTCACTGTACGATCCTGAGATCAGGCTAACGGCGGTACTCATTGAGATACATTGCCAGGGAAGCGTAGTACTCAGCCACCCTGGCTGCCGCCTTCCACCACAAGGTGGCCAGGAAGCCGGGACCATCCGATAACTCGCCCTTCAGGTAGCGCACGAGCTGGGGAATATCGTTCAGGTCGACCACGACAATGCGTCCACCCTTCACTGCAGACATCACCATGGTCGGACCACCGATGTCGAGCGACTGCAGCACAGATGCCAAAGTACGGCCCGGGTCAACCAGCGCCGCGTGCAGTGGATAGAACCCGACGATGAGGATTTCGATCCGTGGGATGCCCAATTCATTCAGCTCAGCTTGCTCAGCCTCGCTGGCCAGAAGACCTGCGTGAACCTCACGGGACAAAGTCACTACCTTGTGTCCCAGGATCGGTCCTCCGCCGACCAAGCTCGCTACGTCATCGGTCGGCATACCAGACTCGGTCAGTAGTTTCGCCGTACCCGCCGAAGCCAGTCGCTCCGTGTAGCCGAGCTTATGAAGTGGAGCAAGGGCTTCAACCAATCCAGACTTGTCGAATACAGAGATGAGTGTTTTGCCACTCATGAAATCCTCCTTCAGTAAAGTAAATGTGCAAGACTAACTTCACGGTCTCTTTACGCTGTTCACTGCTGAGTGTCAAGAAAAAGCCGCCGTAACAAAGAGTACGACGGCTCGTTGGGCCTAGGCTCTAGGGCGTGATTGGCACGACTCCATGGGGACGCAGCGAATCACGAGCACCTTGCCGCAGACGGCCTCGAAGTCGAAACCACAACTGACGCTTCCTTTACCTTCAGCCAAATCGAGATCCAGAAGCATCGGCTGCCAAGGCGTCGGATCGTCCTCACTGCCTCGCTCGACTGATACCCGACCAGTCATGACAACGGGCTTGCCGTCGATGACGCACTTCACCTCGAAGTTGATGTGCCGGATTCTATCACTGCCGGATCCGTCTTCATTCACCAACTTGAGCGCACTCACTTCGAGCTTGCACAGGAAGGCAACTCCTCGCAGAATTGCCGTAATGGCAACCAGCAGCGACTCGGTCAACTCCAAGTTAATCGGCTTCGGGTACATCTATCCCTCCCATCTCGGGAAGTGTCCTCAGGACATCTGAGAACAGCTGCCATCTCAGCAGCGAGCTAAGCAAGACGCTTGCCCACCTCGCTACTGAGACTATGCTAAAGAACGACTTGAGACACTAGCAAGTCATGCATATGCAGTCAAGTAATGTATTATTGTCGCCGAATAAGTAAACTCAGTAGCGCTGTAACAACTACATAGCCAAGGAAAATGACGCCAGCAATCGCCCACTCACTTAGGGCTGTAGGGATGTCCTGAGAAGAGAGTGCTACATAGCTCAACACGGAGAGAAAGAGGCCGCCGTAATACTCCACCGGTAAACCCAGGAAGCGTTTAGGAAACCACCATACATGAGCTTGGGAGTAACGACGCAATCCGTAGTGTGGATTCAAAACAAACCAAAGAAAATCCCAAAACACTGTAAGGAAAAAGAAAGAGGCAAGGGTCACTGCCTCAGCTTGTCGCGACCAACCAAACCACGCCTGTGGTAAATGAAAGAAGAGGAGGAGTAAAGCGCCAAGGGCAATGTGATAGCCCGTGAGAGGTCGTCCATTGGTGAGCCGCAGGAGCCATGGACGTGCATAACGCCAAGTCGGTAACTGAGTTGCCCAACCGTGCTTCCCCTCAATTTGAATTTCCATGACTGCTAGGGCCAGGGCAATAAAGAAGAGATAGGTAAGTGTCAGGAAGCCAAACTGCATGTTATGTACTGTCACTTAGTAATAACGTACTTCGCGTGGTGCGCCCGGCAGGAATCGAACCTACGACCTTATGGACCGGAACCATACGCTCTATCCAACTGAGCTACGGGCGCATATATAATGCGTAAGATTTTAATATTGTCATCGAGATGGCCGAGGGGCCAACTGCCCACTCGCCATCGCTTCGCTCAGGCGTAGCGGGCGAGAGCTACGGGCGCAAAGTAAGGAAGCAAAATCAGCATAGCGGGAAGCCTGCGTATTGTAAATTGCTGCAGAGCTAACGGACCAAGCCGACTAACTTCCTACCAAACATATAGGCTTGATACCAACCTTTTTCAACTGGGAAATCATAGGTGCCAATGAGATGCACCGCCTCGCCACCGAAGCCGGCTTTGAAACGTGTAATACCAGCCCAGGCATGTTGTGGATCGTCACTCGGTGCAATACCACGGAAGTCATACCATTTCAAAGCTGACTGCGCTGCGTGTTGAATTGATCGCCATTGGGCAAGATAGGGTGCCATCACATTTCGATGCTCATTTGATGAAGCACCATGACTATAGGTCATGGTATCGCCATAACGAATCATGAGATTGGCTGCTAGGGTCATGCCGTTGTATTGCGCCAGCACGATGGAGCGCATGAGCTCTGGTAAAGTCGCAAACATTGTGCGGAAGTAGCTGTCTGGGAAGGGGCTAATGTTATCGCGGCTCGCGGTCACGTGCTGGAGCTGTAAAAAGGTCTCGAGGTCTTTTTCCGCGTGTGTCGTTATCACCTGCACACCCTTCTTCTCAGCCAAGCGAATATTGTAGCGAGTCTTCTGATGCATTGCATTTAGGATGTCATCCTCGCTTGTGTGAAGGGAAAGGAGTCGTGTATCAGCCGGCTGCATTGCCTCAGTCTGTTGATACCCCAACTCAACAATCGATGGTGCTTCAGCGCTGCGGAGCATGAGTGGCTCTATCCGAATCGCCAATGCACGAGCTTGTTGCGCCCGCTCCAATAAGGCTTGATGAAGCGCCTGCCACACTGCTTTGTCAGTATAGTCCAGCATAATGGGGCCACGAGGAATATAGAGATAGCGTTGATTCATCGGCAGATGATAAATGGCACCTTGGGCGGCTGCGAGTTGCCGCGCTCCGTCAAAGACACCCAGGCGTACTATTTGTCGACCTAGCGCTCGCTGAAATTCACCCCAATGCCAAGACTGTAAAAACTGCGCTTGATTTTGCGCTCCGATAAATCCATCCCAAGCTACCGCGTCACTTATTTCCCTAACGTCCATTATGACTTTCCAATCATCTTTAAGGCCACTTTCAATCGCTCATCAAAACCCTCAATAGTAGCCGGGATCCCGCGAACTGCCTCACGTGCTTCCATAAGTGAATACCCTAAGCCTTGCAGCGCTTCCAAAATACCACTGTCGCCGGCTGTGGCGCCTTGGGATTCTAATACTTCTCCGACTAGTTTTTCCTTCAACTCAACCACAATACGCTCAGCCGTCTTACGCCCTATACCGGCCACCTTGGTCAGCATACTGGCATCACCAGAGGCCACTGCTCGTTTCACCTCATCCAAGCTTGCTACTGCCAACACACCCAGCGCACTTTTTGGTCCAACACCGGAAATCGAAATAAGCTGCTTAAAGAATGAACGCTCGGCCGCTGATTGAAAACCATAGAGTTCCATGGCATCTTCCCGCACATTCAGATAGGTATGCAGAGTAATATCTTGATCTACGTTCAACGATGCGCGCACATTTGGACTGAGAAAAAGCTCATAACCAACGCCCTGCACATCGAGAATGGCAGTTTTTTCACCAAGTTGAATAACTTTTCCGCGGAGTATGGCAATCATGTTTGGAGTATAGCGTAGGTTTATCTCTTTCGGCTACTAAGCAAGAAAACAGCGCTCTATCAATCGACAAAGCGCTGTGCGTAACCCTCCGAGTAATCCTGGCTAGCCCCTTTGTCTCGCGCACCAGCCAAGATAGCGCTCACTGAAATCGCTACTGTAATGCCCGAGACTCATCATTGAGATGTTGCCAGGGTCAGTGCCTATTCCCTGCAAAGATTCATGCAGTGCAGCAACAAGCTCCCTGCCACTGTCATCCAGGGACCTCCCACCGAGGCGCTGATGAAGACCCATCAACATCTCGCCCATGCAGTGGCACGCGGCTCCATAGCCGGGGCTCTCTCTTTCGTCGAGAAGAGTAGTTGCGGCTCCCCCTATCCGCTGCCAGGTTTCCCCGATCTGCCCCATGAGTTGTTCCATGGACATCACCGGGCTTGCCTCTGGTCCATCATCATCCTCCGGGCTCGGAGTCGACTCCTGACTTTCGTCCTGAGCCATATTGTCCACCTTGTCGTCCATGCGAACAATGTCATCGCTCAGACTGACCAAAGTTCCTAAATTGCTCCGCAGGCTCAGTACCAATTCGCCTACTTGGATTAGCCTCATATCTTCCCCCAGCCTTTTGTTCATTCAAATGCAAGGAACCAGCCACAGTGTGCGAAAAAAGAGGAAGAAAGTCAAGATAAAGAGCAGCGGGGTGTACCACACTGCTCTCAAATACTCTTCATGCTGCGCCTCAAGTTCAGCCCACTGAGATGCGAGTCTCTTGCAAATCTCGCAAAACCATCCGTGACTCTGTCGAGGCAGCCTCATCCACGAAGCAGGAGAATGCCTGCCGACCACCTCTCACGAGTTGAAGCTCGAGGATGAGCTGCTCGCCTGGTCCAGGCCTGTGTGTCAGCCACACATCTTGTGATTGCACGACCTCTTCATTACCTCTCACCTCCACGCGCTGTTGCCAACTCATTGAGCATCCTCCTTTGTCAGCTTCGGCCGCCTCTTACTGGTGGGACGTCGGATAAGGACTTGGCGAGTTGCTTGAACACTGAAGTAGCCATACGCGCCGATGAGCACCGCGAGGGTGATCAACCTCAATCCGGCCTCATACATGAGATGAGCGACTTGTGTCGAACTCAGCACTGTATCAACCTTTAGATCAAGGCACCACTCCAGGAAAAGACAGAGCCAAACAAAGGCTAACATCCATACAAAAGTCGCCAAGCATCCGAAATGCTGCTGGTGACCCGTGAGAGACACCTTCCTCAATATGACCGGGTAGCCAACTCTCTTTTTTCGGGTTTCCTGCCGAAGTGCTCGGTATGCCATAGTCCCTCCTTGGCAAACTCAAAAGAACTGCAGCAACCATAGCGGACCATACATGAATGTCAAGACATGCTACACTACCTAAACTATGTCTTCTCCATTTACGCTCGTCTCTCCATTCCAAGCAACCGGCGACCAACCCAAGGCAATCGAGGGCTTAACCAAGGGTCTGCAAAAGGGTAATCATTATCAAACCCTCCTGGGCGTCACGGGCTCAGGTAAAACTTTTACCATGGCAAATGTCATTGCCAATATTGGTAAACCAACCTTAATCATTTCGCATAACAAAACATTGGCCGCTCAGCTGGCTTCTGAGTTTAAAGAATTTTTCCCGGAGAACGCCGTTGACTACTTTGTGTCCTACTATGACTACTACCAACCAGAGGCCTACATCCCGCGCTCTGATACCTATATAGAAAAGGAAACACAAATTAACGAGGAGATTGAACGATTGCGCAATGCAGCCACGCGTGACTTACTCACTCGCAAAGATGTTATCATCGTCGCCTCTGTTTCTTGCATCTACGGTATTGGTTCACCAGAGGAATATCAAGGTGTTGCGATTGACCTAAAGCTTGGAAAACAATTAGCGCCCTATGATTTTCAGAAGCAGCTGGTAGAAAACCTGTACCAGCGAAATGAGCAGGATTTCCGGCGCGGTACTTTCCGGGTGCGTGGCGATACAGTGGATGTGTATCCAGCCTACGCAGAAACCGGTTTGCGAGTGAGCTTCTTTGGAAATGAGATTGACCGCATTGTTGAGCTCGACCCTCTGAGCGGTGATGCGCTCGAAACTATGCAGTCCACCACTATTTATCCGGCTCGCCTCTTTGTCACTCCTAAAGACAAAATAAAAGAGATTCTCCAGGCTATTGAAGCTGAAATGGTCGAGCGCGTGCAGTGGTTTAAACAGCACGATAAGCTGATTGAAGCGCAGCGTATAGAAGAGCGCACTCGCTTTGATATGGAAATGATTGCCGCTACTGGTTATTGCAATGGAGTGGAAAATTATTCTCGCTTTTTCTCCTTCCGCAAACCTGGCATGCCACCCTACACCTTGCTCGACTTCTTCCCAAAAGACTTCCTCCTCTTCATTGATGAGTCGCATATTACCCTACCGCAAATCCGCGGGATGTACGAGGGCGATCGAGCACGCAAACAAAACCTGGTGAACTTTGGATTCCGCCTGCCAGCTGCACTGGATAACCGACCGCTGCGAGTAGATGAATTCGAACAACGCACCGGGCAGACTGTTTACGTCTCAGCCACGCCAACCGATCTAGAGATACAGCGCAGTAGTCAAGTGGTAGAGCAGGTTATCCGCCCGACCGGCTTACTCGATCCGGTGATAGAGATCCGACCAACCAAGCATCAGATCGATAACCTGGTTGAAGAGGTGGAAAAGCGTATTCACGCAAAGGAACGCGTCCTCATCACGACGCTTACGAAACGAATGGCTGAGGACCTGGCTGAGTATTTACGCGAGCTGCGTATTAAGGTGCACTACCTTCACGCCGATGTGGACACAATGGAGCGATTGGAAATCCTCCGTGACTTACGGCTTGGCACCTATGACGTGGTGGTGGGTATTAACCTGCTGCGGGAAGGGCTCGATCTGCCAGAAGTTTCTCTGGTAGCTATTCTGGATGCTGACAAAGAAGGCTATCTTCGTTCTGAAACCTCCCTCATCCAAACTATGGGCCGCGCCGCGCGCCATATCAATGGCACCGTTATTATGTACGCTGATAAAATGACTGGCTCGATGCGCCGGGCTATAAAAGAAACTGAACGACGCAGAAAAATCCAGCAGGACTACAACACAACTCACGGCATCACTCCAAAAGGAATCAAAAAGGCTATCAAAGAGGATCGCCTCTCGGGCCAAAAACGCGTAGAAGAAGAAACACCCGAACCAAGCATGGGTGACATCCCGGCCGAGGAGCTGCCTAAACTTATTCGAGAGCTAGAAGGGCACATGGACTTAGCCGCTCGGAATTTGGAATTTGAAAAAGCTGCCCGGCTGCGCGATCAGATTAGTGAACTGCGCGCGCAAATGAAACCGACCAAGCGGACAAGCAGCCTACGCGCGCGGCGCGGCAAACGAAGTCACGCCAATCTACCCGGTCGGGGTAGGTGGGGAAAGAAATAACAAAATAGGAAGTGATTCAAGTCGGGACTTAGGATAGACTCTTATCAGTCCCTACAGCTTGCCACTTTTCCTTTTTATGCTACACTCGTGCACGCAATGCCTACCCCAAATACTACAACTCAAATGCCGCGTACAATGCCCCGAAATCAGAGTCGGAAACGACGGGTCTTAGCATTTGGCACTTTTGATTTACTCCACCCTGGACACAAGTACTACCTAGAGCAGGCCCGCAAGCATGGTGAAGAGCTCATCGTGGTAGTTGGTCGTGATCGCACTGTGCTGACCGTGAAAAAGGCCTGGCCGCTCCGGGATGAAGAAACGCGTCGGATTTCAGTCGAGCGCTTGAAGCCGGTCACTAAGGCTGTCCTGGGCAATGAACGCCATGTCTATCGCGTCCTTGATGACTATCGACCAGATGTTATTGCGCTTGGCTATGATCAAAAAGCCTTTACCCGAAACCTAAAACGCGAATTAAAACGCCGTCGCCTCCGCTGCTCGATTGTCCGGATTGATGCGTATCGACCTGAGGAGTTTAAATCATCTATCCTCAAAAAACAGTTCCAAAATGGTAAAGGAAAGGCGCCAGCGGCCCAGGACTTGCCAAAATAAGGATTGACTGGTACACTGGCCCGCGTATTCATACCTATTGCTATGCCAAACTCTAAAGCAGCCGCTAAGGCACTCCGACAAGATGCTCGTAAGAAAGATCGCAACGATAAGGTGAAAACCGAATTGCGCTATCTTGTGAAGCACACTCGCCGAGCAGTTACCAACAAAGCAAAAGATCAGGCACAAGACTTTTTGAAAAAGGCTCTCAAGGCCTATGACAAGGCTGTCCAAAATAAGGTCATCAAACCAAACACCGGCAGTCGAATGAAGTCCCGCTTGAGCAAGTTGGTCAAGACTATCGCTTAGTCGAAAAACCTAGTATATATTCCTCAACCAGCACGGTCGGATCGACTCGGCTGGATTTGAGTTTGTGATCAAGCTCAACTAAACGCTCATGTAAGGTGAGAAGCTCGGCTCGAGTGAAGCGACGAACCTGCTCGAGCGATTTTTTTGCTACAAAAGGGTGGACGCCGAGTCGCTTAGCGATCGTGGCCGAGTTTTGAGTGTCCTGAGCTGCCTCATCTACGAGAAGTAGCGTTTGCAACTGACGAGCAATCATCTGCACCAAGGCTAAGGGATGCATGCCATCATGTAATAAGCGTTGTAACTCAATAATTGCCCGACTGGGATTGCGCGCGGCCAGCGCATCGCTGAAGGCAAAGATTTTTACCTCAGCTGATTGTTGAGCTATTTGCTTGGTAAGCTCGACGCTAATCGCTCCTTCTCCGGCTAAGGCAATCAGTTTTTCTAGCTCACTTTGCATGCGCCACAAATCAGATCCGATGCGATCAATAAGTTGCTGCACGGCTGCCGGAGCAATCTTTGCCTGAGCGCTTTGCACATATTGGGTAATCCACCCATGTACATGTGCAATATCGAGTAAGGGAAAAGTCTCAGTTTTTTGTTTCAGGAGATATGTGTGCAAAGCGCTCTCGCCGCGCGCTGCCTTTCCTTTTGCAACTGGTAAATCAGCTTCCCAAAAAATAAGCACAAAATCTTTTGGCACGATATCTTGCTCAAGCGCCTGCAAGACTCCATCTTGGACAGCTGCTTTACCCTGTCCGAGCAGCTCCTCAATAAGAATGCAGCGACGTTGGCTAAAGAGACCGACTGTATGGACTGCCTGACGAAACTGTTCCACACTTAATTCAGCCCCGTGTAGACGAACAATACTCTGTCCGTCTTTGTCATACTTCTCCTGAAAAGCCGTCCGCAAAGCCTGTAAGCGCTGCTTTGAACGATACGTGTCTGGACCGTGCAAGAAGATAATCATAGCTCAGCTATCTTGACACAAGTAGGCTAATGAGTAAATCTGACGTCGTATGTTACGCTCTTTAGCTCATGGGGCGCATTTTTGACTTGCAGCAGAGGAGGAGTCATGTGCTTCGCGGATATCCAAGAAACAGTGAGACCTGAAAGGAGTGAGTTGATGTCGGGTACAACGGTTGGACCTTGCGTAGTGCAGGGCTGCAAGGGAACGGTCATGCGGCACGATGTACCTGGCCGTACGGTGCAGGCTTGCTCTGAGCCCGGTTGCCGCTCGCCTTTTGTCCAGGCAAGCGCCGAGACGGTGCGGACCTGTGCCAAAGAAGTTGACTATGACCTCGCCGCACGCCGATTCGCTCATGCGAGCTGAACTCGACTATGGAGCCTGAGAAATTTCTCGGGCTCCTTCCTTTACTCCAATGCCTTCATCTCACCCCAGTTCAAGCCGATTTCTGCTTCGGCTAAGACTGGCACACGTAGCTCAGCTACTTCTTCCATAAGCTTCTTCACCAAGCGAGCGACCGCTTCTGCTTCATCAGCCGGCGCTTCAAATACCAACTCGTCATGTACTTGGAGTAACATGCGCGCCTTTGGAAACTCCTTTGGCAGCTCTTCAGCTACTTTTAACATAGCTAGTTTCATCAGGTCCGCTGCTGTGCCCTGGATCGGCATGTTGACCGCAATACGCTCAGCCTGCGCTCGGATCATATGATTGGAGGAAACGATTTCTGGTAAGTAGCGTCGTCGTCCATACAGCGTCTCAACATAACCCTGCTCAGCAGCCAGGAGTTTCGTCTGCTCAATCCACTCTTTCACTTTGGTATAGGTGAAAAAATACTTTTCAATAAAAGCGCGCGCTTCATCTCGGCTAATACCTTGCCGCTGGGCCAGGCCTACATATCCTAGGCCGTAGATCACGCCAAAGTTCACTTCTTTTGCTGTACGACGCAGCTCTTTGCTCACCTTTTCTGGCGGCACATCATGAATAGCACTGGCGGTCATGGTATGAATATCTTCTCCGCGCTGGAAAGTAGCAATCATCTTTGGATCATTCGCAATTGATGCAATAACTCGCAATTCGATCTGCGAGTAGTCAACGGAAATGAGTCGGTAGCCACGCTCGGTAACAAAGGCCTTACGAATCTCATTGCCTAATTCCGTGCGGATAGGAATGTTTTGCAAATTAGGATTTACCGAGGAGAGACGCCCGGTGGCAGCAATGGTCTGATTAAAGTCGGTGTGTACCCGGCCGGTTTTTGGATTAACCAATTCAGGTAAGGCATCCAAGTAAGTATTTTTTAACTTGGCTAATTCACGAAATTCTAAGATGAGTGGAATGATAGGATGCAGGTCCTTCAATTTTTCTAATTCACTTGCCGCAGTTGAAAGTCCGGTTTTCGTTTTGCCGATACCTCTGGTATCAAGCTCAAGTTGCTCAAACAAAACTTTTTTCAACTGGAGAGGAGATTGGATATTAAACTCACTTCCAGCCACCTCATGAATCTTCTTTTCTAACTTTCCAATATCTTTACCAACCTGCTTGCCCATTTTTTCTAAAAACTCTGCGTCAATTTTTATCCCGCTTTGCTCCATCTCAGCTAACACGCCAACTAGGGGCATATCAATTTTACTAAAAAGACCGAGAATATTTTGCTCCTTTAACTTTGCTCGCAAATGTTGGGCCAGACGTAAGGTGTAGTCAGCATCTTCACAGGCATACCATGATACTTCTTCTACCGGCACCTGATCCATGGTTTTTTGCTTTTTGCCTTTCGGGCCGATCAGCTCTTCAATTGGCTGCATCTCGTAACCCAACTCAGTGAACACCAGATCATCGAGCCCGTAGCGTCGCGTGCCCGAGTTAATGAGATACGCAGCAATCATGCTATCAAAGCTCAATGGCGCAATGCTTAAACCGGCTTGGCATAACACCTCGAGATCAAACTTGATATTATGACCGATCTTCGGAAGATTTGTATCGACCAGTAGCCCTTTCAGTTTATTGAAAGTAGCAGTCTTCACTAGATCTGGATGAGCATCAACCGGGACATAGGCTGCTAGGCCGGGCTTCCACGAAAGGCTGATACCAATGAGGCGATCTCGGAAAGGATCTACGCCTGTGGTTTCGGTATCAACCGCTAACTCAGGCGCCTTTTCTATTTCTTCAAGCACTTTTTTGAGACCAGCTTCGGTGGTAATGCACTGATATGTTGCGCCATTATCTTTTACTTTCTTCTTCGGACTTGCCTCGGTGGTAAACTGTAAACTCGCCTGCGTGCTAGTAGGCTCTAGAGAACTTTTTTCGCTTGTCGCGATATCTGGCAAACGGTTTAATAAACTCTTAAATTCAAACTCCTGAAAAAGCTTTGCTACTTCGCTGCGATCATAGTGCTGCACTGCGCAATCCTCTAGTTGAAGTTCCAGCGGCATGGCAATATCAATGGTGGCTAGTTTTTTAGAAAGCTCCGCTTCTTTCTTATGCTCGTGTAATAATTTTTGGATGCGCTCTGAAATTTTCTCTGCTTTCTTCCCTCCTGCATCAAGAGCGGCGTATATTTTTTCTAGAGTGTCGAAGTCTTGCAAAAGCTGCGTTGCGGTTTTTTCACCAATACCACGAACACCTGGGATATTATCAGACGGATCACCGCGCAATGCTTTATAGTCAATAATTTGCTCCGGCGTGAGTCCGTACTTTTCTTTTACATCCGCGACTCCAAAAAGCTTTGTGTCAGTGATACCCTTTTGGATTTTATAAACCTGCGTCTGTGGACTTACTAGCTGCAGACTATCGCCATCACCTGTCACAATAATGCTCCTGACATTTTTTACTTGATGCACGGCTGTACCAATCACATCATCAGCTTCGTAGCCGGCTTTTTCTAAAACAGGGATATGAAAACTCTCCACCACCTGTTTCACCATGGGAATTTGATCATACAATTCCTGCGGTGCTTTTTGCCGAGTAGCCTTATACTCCTTATACATCTTATGACGAAAAGTCGGGCCAGACACATCAAAGGCTACTGCCCAGTATTCAGGCTTTAACTCCTTCACCACTTTTAAAAGCACAGCAGTAAATCCATAGACCGCATTTACCATGCGTCCATCTTTGATTGTTAAGGGCGGAAGTGCGTGAAAAGAACGGTGAATTAACGCATTGCCGTCAAAGATAACAAATGTTTTTTCCTTTTTTGCCATATTTGCAGAGTACCTTAGTTCAGCAGAAAGGTGTAGAGCAGAGGGAGGAGAAATCCAAAGAGTGTAAGAAATACAAGTGTTTTTGGCTGGAGATCGCTTGAGGAAAAAGATAAACTTTCACGTAATGCTTTCCAGGCTGGCTTAAGGGTCCAGAGAAAGGCTAATCCCCAAAGACTCCAAAGCAGGAATTCTCCTACGCCATCGCCCCGGGCGTGCAAACTAATCTGAATAGTGATAATGAGATTAAAGCAAAAATGAAAAAAGAATGTGACAAGTATATTTTTCGTACGGAGATAAAGCACAGCCAGAAGGAAAGCAATAAACGCTACACTCACCACTGAGCTGACGCCATAGGCCACGGGAGTAAAATAGTGCGCCAAGGCAAAGCTGCTTGCCATAACAATCGCAATACTCAAGTTGCTCAAGTGCTCCATGAGCATCCTTTGCATGAAGCGTTGCAATAATTCCTCTTTCAACACTGAAAAAACTAAGGTTACGACAAAGGCGCCAACACCTGCCCAGCTCAGCAGGCCAGCTCCATTGGCATACCATGCATCAAAATCAGATACGATTAATCGACCAAGGAGCGCAATGGGAAAACTCAATGCAATAAACAACCCTATACTTGATACTGTATTTTTAGGAAGTGCCTCGAATCCTAACCAAACAAAAGATTTTCCGCGTAGAGCAAGTCCCACCATTACCAAAACCAGTGTAGCAAGACAGAGAAAGAGCATTTGTATATTAAACCAAGCCAGGAAGATGGGAATATGTACGAGGCTGGAGTTTACCCAGCGATACGTTGCCCCTAGGCCATGAAAAAAAATATACTGCAGTGCTAGGAGAAAAAATACATCGAGTAAAAATATCTTTTTCATATTCATTCCACTCGATCACTGGTTAATCCTAATAAACTGCGAAGGGTAGCAAACACGGCATACTGATTGTCATCGCCGTAACGCCACGCACCGTCCGTGCTTTGCGATCGCAAGAGACCTTCGCGTAAGCCACTCACATACGAGTCAGTGGAAAAGTGACTTAGGGTTAACATTTCAAGACTGTTTGCCATTGTCACCGCATCAAGTTGTGTGCTCGCGCTCGCAATAAGTGCGGCAGCTGTCTCTTGTAAAACGGGAATTTGTTCGGCTGATTGGGTAATTCCCGGCTCTTGTATCATAAGCAATACATGATAGACTGCGGCTATTTTTTCAGCGACCGGTTTTTGCGATTGGAGAAAACCGCGAACCTCAATAGTTTTTGTTTCAACCATGTTGGCAAACTGCTCCGGATAGGTTTCGGTTACAGCAAGCAAACGAATGCACCATGTTTCATCAGCAATATTCCGCCACTGATCACTAGTAAAATGATCAGCTGCAAACCACTCGCCTGATGGTGAGAGATATTCCAATGCGTGCTCTGCCATTGCTTTATCTTTAGTGAGATAGCCGAGAAGACAATAGGTATCCAAGGCTACACTCTCGCTACTTGCCGCTTCACTTCGTAAGGTGCCTTCGATCGGTGCAGTGCGCCATGTAGGCAAGAGGATTTCAAAAACTGCCTCTTGTTCCTCAAGCACGTCTTGGATGCTCTGCTTTTCTTTTGCACTTAATCGATCACGAAGCATGGCAACGGCGAAGTATGCATCAAGCAGACGATAACTAAGCTGACAATTAGGTAAAGGACACGAGAGATTCTCGTCTGGGTAGAGATACTGCAAATACGCATCATCAAAAGTATAAGGATGATGGCTTTGTGCTAAAAAATCCAAGCCTCGTGAAATAGCTTCCTTGGTCTGTTTATCCTCCGCTCCAACCGATTGGACAGGATCACCCACGTACCACGCTAAAGCAACAATCCCGAAGGTGAGAATAAGGGCTCCTAAGAAGTATTTTGCGCGCATAAGTATATTGTAGCACGCTCTTGTGCGGGATTTTACATACCAAATAAGCCGTACTATACTAGCGGCGCTCCTGGGAGGGAAACATGAAAATTCTGAAATTGTTGACCTGTGCCGTTTTTGGCCTTTGTGGCCTCTTGCTCACTGGTGTGGGCATGCTCATTGGTCTCACCTTTGGCACGCTTTTCTTCCTGGTTCCTTATCTCCTCCTGCAAAGGCGCGCCCACCGAGCCGGTCTGTAGCTATACAGACTGGCTTTTCTTTGCAACTAGATTACAACTTCACTCCAATCTTCCATTCAGGCGGATAGGCATAAAACTGGCTAACGAGGTCGCCGGTATTGGTAAGCGCTCGCACATGAGCAGGATAGCCTGGCATAGTACCGACGATAACCTCATCAACCCCATCACCATCCACATCAGTCGAGGAGAGTGTTAGTCCGCCACGATAATTTGGATCATAGGCATTAAACTGACCAACGACTGATCCATCTAAATCCAGTATACGGACATGCGGTCGATAGCCTGGCCCTGTGCCAGTAATTATTTCATCCTTCCCGTCCCCATTTGTGTCACCGGTGGCGATCGGGACCCCACCACGATATCCTAAATCATAGGCAAAAAATTGTCCGACTAAATTACCAGTACCAGAAAAAATACGGACATGCGGCGTATAACCCTCAGTAGTAGAAACAACAATCTCGTCTTTCCCATCTCCGTTTACATCTCCACTCTCTAGATTTAATTCCAGTCTCCACTGGGAAGGGAAAACATAAAATTGATTTTGTAATTGTCCGGTGTAAGAAAAAATTCGCACATGGGCAGGCGAGCGAGTATTCGGTAAAACAATAATCTCATCCTTTCCGTCGCCATCGAGATCACCGGTACTCACACTCACTCCTATGCGCCACTGCGCTGGGTAGGCAAAAAATTGCGAAAGGAGGCTTCCATCCTGGCGAAAGATTCGGATATGCGCGGCTGATTTTCCAATGGTTCCTACGACGATATCTTTTTTGCCATCACCATCAACATCACCAAAAGAAAAGTTTACCCCGTTACGGAAATTTTCTGCGTAGGCATAAAACTGACTCATGAGACCGCCGTTGCTATCTAGCACCCGTAGGTGTGGCGGATATCCAGTATGTGTACCCACAATAATCGGCTCAGGTGATGGACCCCCCGCTCCGCACGCTCGGCTTTCCTCTGGTCTACCCTCATCTGAAGCACAGCTATTTGTATCACTACAAGTCCTCACCTGCTGACCGTCCACACAAGCTGACCACTCATCGCAGGACCACGAAACATAGCAGGCTGTCGTTATACTTGGTACATTCGAAATCTCTCCGTAGTTACCCACCTCATCATACGCCCTCACTGCAAAATAGTAGGTTTTGGCGGACAGGAGGCCGGTCACTCGAAACGATTCAGATGCCCCAGCAACTTTTGGTTGCAGTGTGTTGGCTACCTGAGTGGCTGAACTCCAGCTTGCGGATGTAATGGGAGTCTGAGCATAGCGAATATCATAGCCGCTCGCTTGTCCGGTATATCCATCATCACCTGGCGCCGTCCATATTAATTTTGCTGAATTGCTATTATCGTATTGACTCGTCGCTTCTTGCTGTTGGAAAATGGGAAAAATATCTGATTGAAAAGAAATAAGCCCCATACTCAAACCGGTTAAAGAAATGAGTATAAAAGAGGCTAGAGTGCTACTGATAGACACTTGCAACCATGTCTTTGTCGCAACGATTTGTTCGGTTTGGGGCATATTACTCGACGCGTAAGTTAGTTATTCTGCCCGGTACATAGGAGTCGCAGGATCTGCTCTGACTCGGTCGTCCACTCTCAGTGCCACAGCTATTACTATCATGGCAAGTTCGCGTTTGATTGCCATTGCTGCACGATGCCCAAGCGTCACATTGCCAATCAGGTGTACATTCTTCTCCTCCTGAATCTACAACTGGTAATTCGTCAGCGCCAATGTCGTATCTAAGCCCTTGTGGTCGAGTGTCGCCTTCGTAGTCAATACTTGAGCTAGCTAATGAAGATCCGGCATCAAAGGCTACACTACTTTCATTTGGAATATGAATATCCCAGAGCGGTGTTTCACCTGGCCACTTACCACCCTGAATAACGTTAGTATGGTTTGTATCGATCAACTGAACGTTATTTAAGGTCATACAGTTGTCTCCACAATTTGCCTGATATGCAGCGATCGAGGAATAGGTCTCAAGATTTCCTGGTGCAACGCAATGCTGAATCTCAAAATTCGAAATATTATCACAGAAAAAAATCGAGTTTTCTATTGTGACTGTGCTTTCATAGCTACACTCGTTAACGCCATATCCTCCGGTAATAATCTTACAGTCATTAAATAGCATATTCCGAAAAGTAAGATTGCTATTTGGATAATGTGCAGCAACAATTAGGTCTTGAAAAAGAATACTCGACTGCACGGTCCCATTCTCAAAAACTGCATTAGTAACATCACCCGAGATATATCCATAGCCATCTTGGCAATTCCAAGATTTTAGATTTTGTATGGTCAATCCATCATTGTGTTGAGGTTGAAAACAATGATTTGGTGAGCCATGAATCTCGCCGCTTTGAATAGTGATGTTGCTTCCATTCACTCCAATATTATTCCAATTATGAAATACGTGAATATCTTTTAAGGTGTTATTTGTACCTCGGATAAACAAACCGTAACCACTTGCGCCACTGTAAAAGCTCCCACTAGGAGCATTCCGAGTTATTTCGTGGCTCGCGGTTATCCCTTCAGCGTAGTTATCACTTCCTCGTATTTCAAAGCCACTTGTTTTTTTAATATTATAAAATGTATTGTGCGTGCCGTTTACGACAAAGTTATACTCTCCGTTGTAGTGAAATTGGAAACCGTCAAACACAAGATAGGAAATTGATGCCCCAATTCCTAATTGCCATTTATCGTAGGTATACACAAAATCTGTTGATGCAGTGCTTGGAACACGGCTGCCATAAGCATGCGCATAAATAGTCTCACCACTAATCATCCAGGACCCCTCGTTTTCATCGACAAGGGTCAAATCATCCGTCTCAGTGAGTCCTAAAGGACCATCCGCATCTTTCATGGTAAAGTATGAATCATTGTCCGGATCGTCTACCAGGATGTCGGGGAAATAGGTTTGGAACAAACGATGGTCAGGATCGCTTATGGGTAAAGCTATTTCATACACATTGGTGTACCCGGGAGTTTTGGTAAAATTTTCATCTACCAAGTCTTCAAAAACACCAAGGACAACGTTCTCGCCTTGAGCGATGTAGCGAATAGGATTACCCTCAGTCCCTGAAACAGTAAAGCTGAGGGGATCACCATAGCGCCCGTCAGCTATATATACCGTATCTCCTGGAGCCACTACTCCCTGTGTGGGCACTAAACTACAGAAAGGAACAGAAGGTGAGCCAGGTCCCGCATCTGAACAACTTACATTGTTTTGATCAACATAGTACGCCGTATCAGCTAAGCTCTTTTGCGCTACAACAACAAAAAGAAAAACGCCTAGTAGTGTCAGAAGCTGCCATGACAATGATCGCTTGTCTATTTTTTTCTTTTGCATTTTTGTAAGGGAAGTATAGCATATTTTTTCCTTTACGGCAAGTATTTTTAGACATGGGAAGTGGTATCGACGCGATGTTTCCAGTACCACCACGCTCCCAGACTTAACATGACACCGATGATTACCATAACTAACCAGGTGGGAAATACTTTTCGATCATCATTCACGATGGCTGTCGAGTCAGTAAGTGGAGTTTGAGCTTCTAAGCTTGTTGCTTCGCCTAAAACCTCTCCGGCAATTTGAATATCTTCAATAGTCCTTGGCCAAATTTGTGGCCCAGCGCTTGTCCATCCAAGTATGCCGAGAATCTGCACGGGCTCATCAACGCTGAAACTACTGAGATCAAGCTCAGTGCCTTTCTTGGCGACGACGGCCAATTCACCCTGCTCATCACGCAAGGTGAGTTTTGTCTTGGCTGATTTTGTTATCTGTCCCTGGACGCTCACGAGATGACCAATGAGTGCCTCATTAAGATCATCGCTTTGCAATTCCTCAGGAGCTACAACGCTCACACCAATTACTTCAATTTCATCTTTGCGCTGGTTTATGCGTAAGCCCTCTCCAGCACTCGACACCGTACCAATCACGCGCACGAGATTGCCAAGCTCTAGCTCTGGGAATAGTTTATTTGTTGATGAAACCTCGGCTGCCCCACTCTCATCCTGCAGCCAAAATGACGAAACGGAGAACATGCCTGGCGCGGCGGTCACCACACCTTCAACTTGCACAAGGGTTTTTGGATCAAGTCCGGCAATTTCAGCCACCTTAATATTTTTTGGAAGGCTTGTATTAGTCTCGTTTGTCTTTTCTAAAATTATTGCGTTGCTATCTCCTTCTACTTCCGTGTTTGAAGAAGAAATATCTTGCTCAATCTCATTTTCACTCCCGGGGGTGGGCAGGCTTGTCCATTCCCAATGTGTCGTATCATTCACTCGAGCAAAGCTCATTGCTTCTTCGGCCACGCCGTACTCTAACCCGCTCACTATTTCATTGAAGGGGTTTACTAGTCGAACTACACCGCCGCTATTGCGCAGCAAGACTTTACTCGTCGAATATGATATGGAGAGAAAGGCTCCAGGTGCAATTACTTGATCATCAAAGTGATATGAGCTTTTATCATTGGTTACTTTCCAGCCGCTCAGCGAAACCGCTTTGTCATCCGCATTATAGAGCTCGATAAACTCTGCTTCTTGATCTCGCCCACTTGGATTAGGGAAGACTTCATTGAGCAGCACATTACCCCGCATATATTCAGGATCGCTAGACTCCTCTTCCCCTGGATTATCCTCTTGAGTCTCTGGTGTTGGTAAGACTGATTCTAAGCTTACACTCACCAGCACCTCATCACTCGATGTAAGCATCCCATCGGAAACAATCAGAACTACGTGGTATTCCCCTTCATGTTGATACACGTGCGTAGGAGTTATCCCACTCGCAACTCCGCCGTCGTCAAAATCCCATGAGTAACTAAGTGTGTCATGGTCAGCATCTTCAGAAAGTGAAGCGTCAAATGTCGCTGTTTCACCGACCTGGATAGAGAAATCTTCTCCAGCATTTGCCGCTGGCGCAGTATTACTATTCTCTGCCCCTGGCGTACCATACTCTGGGGAAGCGGCATCAAAATTCACTTGAGCGCTTGAGGTCTTCCAATCCTCCGGCCTAGTTCCATCACTTGGCTCACGTACTCGCTCCATTGATTTCCATATTTCACCTGATGTGTACTCACCTGCCAAGGGCTTGCCCACTCCGTCATCCGCACTGTCAATAAGTTCATCTTGGGAAGTATAAAGCCCAATCTGCAAGGCCGAGTTTACTAATGCGACGTCGGTCTCAACCAAATCAGGTGCTATGGCTAAATGTGAATTTGTCGCATCATCAGCATAGTTCGCAATGAGGTAATATGCCCGTGGGGCAATGAATTGATTTTCTGGAATAGTTAACATGAGCGCGTTGTCTTCACCGCTCTTCTTGGTCATTTTCCATCCAGAAATATCTATCTGTTGATCGCTAGTATTACGCAGCTCTATCCATTCGTCAGCCGAGGAAGCGGATGAACCCATCCACATAAGCTCATTTATCACAACAGTTGGGATTTCAATTGCCTGTGTCACAGGAAAGAAGGGAACGCTTTGCGTAAAGACAAAGAGCAATACTATACATGCGCGTAAAAACATAGGTGACTCCCGTTTGAGAGCCACCAAAATCTGTCTACGTGCACTATATCTAAAAACGTCTTTCTCCGTCAAGTGAAGGACAACTTGACTCTAGCTGGCGCTGTGCTACTTTATCGACCAAACAGGACGTTCTTTCACAGATCGCAACCATGGGGGTGATATACGAACAGGCTTAAAAAACGGATCCGGCGGATGGTTCACCGACTGGAAATACCAGACGAACGAATCAACCCGGAACAACCCGTCGATGCAGTGATCTGTCTCGGCTGTGGCCTCTCGCCAGATGGCACGCAAGCCAGTCGCCAAAGTGCATCAATCGCTCGCAAGGGTCTCAATCTCTACCAAGCTGAACTAGCTCGGTGCATTGTCCTGAGCGGTGGCAACGGCAACGATGGTCACATGACTGAAGCCATCGCGATGAAGCGTTTGATCGAGGCGCGAGCACGCAATGTATACATGATACTGGAGAACGGCTCAATCGGCACTATCAATAACGCGATCGAGGTCCTGCGCATCACGCGTCAGCACCCCGAATGGCGTAGCGTGGCGCTAGTCACTCACCCTTGGCACGCCCGGCGAGCTCGAGCGATTTTCCGCTATGTGTGGCATGGCTCCGGCATCGAGATCATAGTCATAAAGGCCCGCTCGTCTTATGGAGGTAACTGCCAGAAACGCTTCCGGCATTTCCTTTCCTTCCTAGTGTGGGATCTGCTTGGTTGGTCGGCCTTCTTGGTTCGACGATTTAGCTAGCTACAAAGCGCTGGTGCATTGCATCAGCGCTTTTTCCTTTTGATAAAAGAAAACCCCGCCTCTCGTTTCTCCGACAGTATCGGATTACGAGAGACGGGGTCGGAGTCAGAACTTGAAGGCCAGTTCGATGTGGCCACTCACCCGATGGTACACACCATAGGACGCGTCAGCCGACCCGGTCGACATTCGCACCTCGCTCATCAACGTGAAGTGACTATTCTGACTATAGTTCACTTGCACGCCAAATCGGTGATCCCAGGGTAGGGAATGATCAGATCGCAGAATTGGTTGGTAGACCGGACCAGCCGAAATACTCGGCGACCAGTCATGCATCCAATTCACTACCACCAGATGATGGAAGCGTGTGCTTCCTCGGTGTCGAGTTGCCGCCTTGATGGTGAGGTGCTCTTTACCAAAGTGCGGTAACACCTTGGCTTCAGCCCCGCCATAGAGACGCGCGCCCAGGGTGTCCTGGTATTGCAGGCCCACAATCGGACCAGCCATAACCCGACACCACGATGTGGGGTCAGCGCTCAAGAGCGCTTTGCCCTCGTTGACGTTGCCGTTGAGATAAGCAAAGGCTGCCCACTCAACCTGACCAGAACGCTGTGCGTACTCGATGCCGCCACCCTTGGCCACCGCAGTCTCACCGGCCGTGAAGGTCAGTGAACGCGCAAAGGCGGTATTTGCACAGAGACAACACAGGATCAAAAACAGAGTCCAGAAACGCACGGTGCCCCCTCTCTATCCTTGCGTGCATTCGTCTGCACACAATCTGCAACTCGCATTGATTCCTGCATGCCGAAGCATCAAGCTCAATGCTCGTTGTTCCATCCGACAAAAACGTTCCCGCATCTCCACTGAAGGAAAGTTGAAACTCACCCGAATCATTCCTTCAGCTTCAATCTGGGTATCTGCTCCCGCGCCTCGGTAGCCATCGACCACATCAGCGATGTGATCTTCAAAAAAGTCCTTCGTGCGATCATGCTCATCTGTGGAGCAAGTCACATGAATATGCGCCTCGTGCACTTCGTCTCCTCTCACGTCGAAACCTAAGGGGAACGACCTTCTTCCGAGCTGTCTCGCTGAGCTATCACGTAGTTCGTGTAGCTGCGCGAACCCTCAGAGAAGGAGAGTTTGAGAATCTTGCCCTGATTAACGAGATCCCGAATCGCTTCTTCGATCAAAGCTGTTGGATGCTTGTGCCTTTCTCGTACCATCGACACCAGCTCAGGCCTTGTCGTTCGCACGGTCCTTTTCGACAACATCCCAAGCACGTCTCGCCGTACCTTATTGCGACGCCGCCGCAACCGCACAGGACCGAAGTAGAGAAAGACGCATCCAAGGAGTATCACCCAGACGAGATTCCAGACCGAAAACATGTGATAGCCCTCCCTTTCCTGACTATTCAAGTGTAATGAACGACAGGCTACTGTAGCAAAAAACATGAAAATGTCAATGCGCGTGCTACAATATCAGCATGCAAAGTATGACCACACTTTTTGGCATTATCGGCTCGCTACTGCTCATATCTGGAGACCTTTTATATGTCCGCGGCGTTCTACGCAAAGAGCTCAAACCACATGCCTTTTCCTGGTTAGTCTGGGGTACGCTCAACATTATCGCCTTTGCTGCTCAGATTGCGAAAGATGCCGGGCCAGGCGCCTGGGTCACTGGGATTAACTCCATATCTTGCCTGCTTATATTTATTGGCGCGCTGAAATGGGGAGATCGCCGCTTCTTACGCTTTGATTGGATTGCCTTGAGTGCCGCAGCTTTTTCTTTACTCCTTTGGATACTCACAAAAGAGCCTCTAGCATCCATCGTACTTATTGTCTTGGTTGATTTTTTTGGCTCACTTCCTACTTTTCGAAAAGGTTACCATTATCCGCATGAGGAAAAGGTGCTATCCTACGCTTTTGCCGCAATTGCCCACGTCTTTGCACTTCTGGCTCTGGACACTATAGTACCAAGTACCTGGCTCTACCCGGCTGCAATTGTCTTGCTTGATGGTTCACTCAGCGTCTTACTCCTCATTCGACGGAAACAACTCACATGATCATCCTCGGCATTGAATCATCTTGTGACGAAACCTCAATCGCCATTCTCGAGAGAAAGGCTGATCATTTTCTTGTCCGTAGTCACTTTGTTGCCTCACAGGTAAAGACTCATGCAAAATTTGGTGGCGTAGTGCCTGAAGTAGCTGCGCGCATGCACCTTGAAGTTATTATTCCCGGCCTTGATGCTGCCCTGCATGAGGCTAAAATAACACTTGAAGATATTGATGTCATTGCAGTGACAGCCGGCCCAGGACTCATGTCAGCCCTAATGGTTGGAGTTGAAGTAGGGCGGACGTTGGCTTGGACTTTAAAAAAACCTTTAGTAGGAGTGAACCATCTGGCCGGCCACCTCTATGCAAATTGGTTACCAGATGCGGAGGGAAATACGCCAAGTATACTTAAGGCACCTTTCCCAGCCTTGGGACTACTCGTGTCAGGAGGTCACACTGAACTTGTACTCATGCGTGGTTATGGGAAATTCCAACTGCTTGGTGAGACGCGCGACGACGCCGCCGGCGAAGCCTTTGATAAAGTGGCCAAGTTAATGGGTTTAGGTTATCCGGGTGGACCAGTCTTAAGTACGCTGGCTAGCACAGGGAATCCAAAAGCCTACAGCTGGCCGCGACCAATGCTGAAAAGCGCTAACCTTGAATTCTCTTTTGCTGGATTAAAAACTGCCGTGCGCTATCATTTAGAAAAGCATCATCCAAAGAAAAAAGACTTGCCTGATATTGCCGCCTCTTTTGAACAGGCGGTAGTTGATGTGTTGATTGGAAAAACGCTGCGGGCCCTGCAAGAACATAAGGTCAACACTTTGCTGCTGGCCGGCGGCGTGGCCGCCAATGGGCGGCTCCGCGCTGAACTTAGCGCGGCTGTCGCGCGTCGATTTCCAGCCGTCACTTTTTTGAAACCTAATCTCCCTTACTGCACTGATAACGCAGCAATGATTGCCGCAGCGGGGTATTTCCAGGCGAAGCAAAAAAAATATACAGATTGGAAGTTACTCAAGGCTGACCCAAACTGGAGTCTATCAAAAACAACCTAAGCAAAACCTCCCTAGTTGCCTAGAGAGGTGGATGTCAGTCAATGCTGTCGAGAGACCGGACCACGATCATCATATGGATCGAGATCCGGTGTTTTCACGAAGGCGAGAAGCAGGGCGCCGAGCAACGCAGCAAACATGACTGCGAGCGCACCGAGGAAACCCAGCACGGTTGAGACAAAGTCCCCTAGGGCAGAATTCGATTCCTCCTTCGACATACTCCCTCCCTGGATTCTGCGGCAAAGAAACGACGGCCACACACAGTATGGCCGTCAGAAACCCACAACGCCTCCTAGGACCTCTCGATTAGGACCACCTCCTTCCCGGAGGCGTTGAGCCGATCAACATCGGCAGTCGGAGATACGACAACGCTCACGGGAGACCTGATCTTCATGAGATCCTCCTTCTGTATGTGAAGGTGCTCTGTTGATGCCTCGCAAGAGAGGCGCTAGATCTAGTATACGACAAGCAGCCTCGGACAACAACCGAGCAAGGAAGTGTCACAGCTCGTCGCAGGCAATCACTCTACAGGCAGACCCCAGACGACATTCACCGTGTTCACGACGAGACGTTGCTATGATTTCGTGCTGGCTGCGGCCTCTGATTCTACACACTTCTCCACAGGAAAAAGTAACTGTCCAGGAAACAAGCTCGTGTCGACTTTTTCCAACTGGTGTATACCAAATCGCGATAAGTCCAAGTCCTACCACGTTCGTTTGCATGAGCAAGTGCCCACGCCGCTTCTGTGACATCGAAGCTCCTTACTCCTAGGTAGTCACTCCCTCACCCATGCAAACGTTGCAAGTCTTCTTGCCAGTGTAATTGCAGTAGTAGCATCCACTACTCCTGCCATTACAGAGATGACAGTCGCGCTTTCCCTTCCCATTACACGGTCGACAGACCGGCTTGGAAATGGATCGACCGCGGCGAGGAGGCAACACGTAGGCCCTGCCATGACGACAGGCATCACGTATCTTCCGCTTCTCTTCCTGATGCTGATCCGGTGGCAACCCCAAACGGCCAAGGGCTACGTACAGATTCCGTCGACGATTCCGCACATTCCGTGGATTGCAGCTCATCGCTTTTTCCTCCATTGTCAAACAGCCATTGCAAAATCTATTCTGACCCTAGCGTAGATAATAAAACTTGGTCAAGCGTTCTTGACTGACTTATGAAAAAAGCCTACTATCGAAGCAGTTATTTCTCATTTCACGAAAAGCACTTAACCCAAGATTGTCTGGCTATGTATTAGACATTGTGTCCCTTGGGGAAGCTGCTAACTGAATCCTGTACCCTAGGTGGTACTGAGGTAAGTTGGCCGGATCGCATCCGTCAGCATGCGTCAATGAAGAGTTCTTCGGAAGCCCTCCTTCGCACGAGGCTACGGAGGGCGAGTAAGGTGGTACCGTCCCGATGCAACATCGTGGACCCTTACAAACAGTAAGGCGTTTTTATTTATCCAAGAAAATCTCCAATGAAAGAGCTCTCCAAAACCTACAATCCAAAAGAAGAAGAAAAAGGTATTTACGAAGCGTGGGAAAAGTCCGGCGCCTTTAATCCAGATAAATTAAAAGTACCAGAGAGTGCCCCTACTTTTTCGATTGCCTTACCGCCACCAAACACCACAGCAAATCTTCATATGGGTCACGCTGTGATGATTGCTCTTCAAGACACCCTCGTACGCTATCATCGGATGAAGGGTGAACGAACGCTCTGGTTACCCGGCACAGATCATGCTGCAATTGCAACTCAAAATGTTGTGGAGAAGAAACTTAAGGCTGAAAAAAAAACTAAGGACGATTTGGGTCGAGAAAAATTTCTCAAGCTGGTAGAAAAATTTGTAAAAGAATCGCAAGGTCAAATTACCGAACAGATGAAACGACTCGGTGCTTCTTGTGATTGGAGCCGTGAACGCTTCACACTTGATGAGGGTCTAAGCAAGGCCGTCCAAACCATGTTTATACAAATGTATGAAGACGGTCTCATTTACCGTGGTCAACGGGTAGTAAATTGGTGCACTCGCTGTCAATCCACTTTAGCTGATGACGAGGTCGAGTATAAGGAAGAAAAAGCACCCTTCTACTATTTCAAATACGGTCCGGTGATTATTGGTACCGCCCGTCCAGAAACGAAATTCGGCGATAAGGTAATTATTGTTCATCCGGATGATACGCGCTACCGAGATATGATCGATAAAGAATTCGCACTGGAGTGGATCAATGGCCCAATCACTGCTCGAGTGATTGCGGACGAATCAGCTGATCCGAAACTTGGCAGTGGTGCAATGACGATCACACCGGGTCATAGCCTACTTGATTTTGAGTTGGCTAAAAAATATCAACTGCCGGTCGAAAAAATTATCAATGAACAAGGCAAGCTCACCGAAGCTGCTGGCACCTATGCTGGCATCGATGTACAAGAAGCGAGAAAGAAGGTGGTAGAGATTCTTCAAGAAAAAGGACTGGTTGATCACATTGACGAAAACTACAACCACAACCTGGCAACCTGTTATCGCTGCGGCACTGCGCTAGAGCCTCTCCCGTCTGAACAATGGTTTATTAGTGTTGATACCCCAACAAAGAAATTGAATGGAAAAAGCCTGAAGCAGCGAGCTTTAGAGGTAGCTACTCAAGATGAAATAGCTTTCGTGCCATCTCGCTTTAAAAAGATTTACCAGCACTGGATGGAAAATCTGCATGATTGGAATATCTCGCGACAAATTTGGTACGGTCATCGTTTGCCAGTTTGGGAACGTCCATCAGAAAAAAATCCTGAGCAAAAGGAAATCCATGTTGGCGAAAAAGCCCCTAAGGGAAAGGAGTGGCAACAATCATCAGATACGCTTGATACCTGGTTCTCATCTGGCTTATGGACCTTCTCTACTTTGGGTTGGCCAAAGCAGACTGAGGATCTCAAACGCTTCCATCCAACCAGCGTCATGGAAACAGGTTATGACATACTCTTCTTCTGGGTAGCCCGCATGATTCTCATGTCTACCTATGCCCTACAAGAGGTTCCATTTCAAACAGTCTATCTCCACGGCCTGGTGCGTGATGAACATGGACGAAAAATGTCAAAGTCTCTCGGTAATGGTATTGACCCGCTTGAGATGGCTGATAAGTATGGCGCTGACGCCACACGACTCTCCCTCATTATTGGGACAACGCCGGGAAATGACACTCGTTTATCAGAGCAAAAAATTGCTGCGTATCGCAACTTTGTAAACAAGCTCTGGAATATTAGCCGCTTTGCGCTTTTGCAGGGCGTGGAAGAAAAAGAAACTACTTTGGCAGCCCATAGTCTGGCTGACCAATGGATTCTCTCCCGACTTCAGACTTGCATTAAAACAAGTACTGAACATCTCAACGCTTATCGTTTTAGCGCGGCTGCTGAGGAAGTATATACTTTCGCCTGGCATGAATTTGCTGACTGGTATTTAGAAGTTGCCAAAACGGAAAATAACCCGGCGGTCATCCGACACGTGCTCGAGCACATCTTGAAGATGCTCCATCCCTACCTCCCCTTTTTCACTGAACGCATTTGGCGCGAACTCTATCCCAAGGGCTCAATGCTCATTGTTAGCGCCTGGCCGCAGCCGCAAAAAACCTTTATTGACCTGGAGGCAGAAAAAGAATTCCAACGCTTCCAACAAACCGTACAATCACTGCGCGCATTTAAGGCCCATAGCGGAATTAGCACTGAAGAACACGCGCACTTACTCAGTAAGACGGGATATGCGACTGAGCTCTTAGAAAAACTCACCAAGATTTCATTTGGCCCGGCAGCTAAGGATGCGAGCAAGCTTCAGCTCGGGGCCTTGGAATTAAGCTTCCCTCGCCCGCGAGTCGCCGCCTTTGCCGAATGGTTAGAAAAAGAAGGAGAGCGTTTAACGCAGCTCATTGCCAAAAAAGAGGCGATGCTCAATAATCCACGTATCCCGGAGGAATTACGCGCTTCCACGCAGGAGGATATTAGCAACCTGAAGGAACAACTAAGTAGTTTGAGCAGCAGTTAATACCTCAATACATGAGCATTGAACGCGCCCAATTTACCACTGAATATTTCCGAGGTCGAAACGCTGAGGCTAAGGAATTTGAAATAGATGAGACAGCTCGAGAGCTACTGGAGCATTTTCAAGAACAATATGAGAGACGAGAACAGCTCGGAATTGGAAAATCAGGAGAAGTCTGGGTTGGTCAAGATCCTTTCTACTCTGATAAAACGTGCACAAAAACAATCCATGACCCTCACGCAACAGTAAACACCCTCCGCCGAGAATTTGAAATTCATCAAGAAGCAGAACGGGCGGGAATACGGGTTCCTCCTCTCTTAGCATATATTGAAAGTCGAGAAGGCAATGGCGATTTTCACGCCTTACTTGCTATGAAGGCAATCGAGGGTCGCACACTTGAACAATGGTTTCGTGATATGAAAAGGGAAGGACGTCGTTTTGAGAAAAGCGAAATTAAGGAAATGAGGGACCAGCTCAAGCAAATGATTTTACAGCTGCACGAAGCAAATATTTATCATCGTGATTTACACTTCGGAAATGTGATGATTGATAATGAGGGAAATTTTTATATTATCGATTTCGGTGATGCAAAAGTCACTCTCAGCTCGGAGTCAGATCAAGAAATTTATCAAGCAGAGATGTTTAAGGATGGTCAAATGGTCACCATCTCAAACCTTCGCCGTGACGAATATATATTAAATGAAATTACTGAACGAGCCTACTCGGATGAGTTAATTGCCGCGTAGTCTTGACCAAATAAAACAACCATGGTATATTCCACGACCCTCATCAGAGAACAACCAAATGTGGGAGGAAATCAGCTATGATACAACTCTCTGACGGGCTACTCGAGCGTGCTCAAAGGGCTGCAAGCAGCGATCCGATCGCCTCAAGCGATCACTTCGATGTGTATGCACTGCCCCCGGGCGAGCTCCTCAACAACTACGTTCTTCTTCTTTGGAAGAGTGATACTGAGAGGTTAAGCCTTTCTGGAATCACGCTTCCGGTAGAGGTGGAAGGACGTCAAGGCGTGCTAGTTGATCATTCAGTGATCACCGCACTCAACACATAGCAGCTCTAGTCAATTGACGGAGCTGCTTTCCTTATTCCGCGACGCGGAAGACTTCGTCTACTGAAGTAATGCCGTCGAGTGCTTTTAGTAAACCGTCCTGCACCATGGTAATCATGCCGTGCTTTACCGCATTAGCCTCAATATCATATTCAGACGTGTTTCCGGCCAGTACTAGCTTTTCCAACTCTTGGTTCATGGTCATCACTTCGTAGATACCAACACGACCCTGATAGCCAATGCCGCCGCAGACTTCACAGCCGCCGCCGATGTAGAAGGTAAGCGGTTTTGACATGTCTGGTCGGAACTTTGAATCCTCGGGAATTTTTTCTAAATACTCTTTAATCCGCTGGCTTGTCTCACCATCCAACTCAGCTGGCTTTTTACATTCCTGACACAAGCGCCGTACCAGACGCTGACCAATAACTGCATTCAGGGCGGGAGCGAGTAAGAATGGCTTCACGCCAAGCGATAAGAAACGCGGCACTGCACCGGCCGCATTATTGGTATGCAGCGTGCTTATCACTAAGTGACCAGTCAGTGTCGCTTGTATAGCAATCTCGGCAGTTTCCAAATCACGAATTTCACCGACCATAACAATGTCTGGGTCTTGTCGGAGGGCGTGCTTTAATCCGCGCACAAAATTGTACCCTTCCTCGGGATTCACTTGGCTCTGATTAATGCCTTCCAGCTTATATTCAATCGGATCCTCCAGGGTAAGGATTTTTGTTTCTGGTCGATTTAACTGCTTTAAGAAAGCATAGAGCGTCGTGGTTTTACCGGACCCGGTTGGACCAGTGGTAATTATCATGCCATTTGGTCGACTAATTTCTCGCTTCAACTGCTCGAAGGCTTGTCCACGCAATCCCAGGTCGTCTAAGGTAAGTCCAGCCTCTGAAGCGAGAAGTAAACGAAGGGCCACGCTCTCGCCATAGGCAGTAGGTACGGTGGAAACACGGATATCAACTTCATCGTCGCTGAGTCGTAAAGTAATGCGACCATCCTGTGGCTTGTCTTCAATGTTTAGCTTCAGGCCGGCCAAAATCTTGATACGGCTAATAAGTTTTTTCCATGACTCTTTTGGTAAGGTAGCAACGGTATGTAGGATGCCATCAATACGGAAGCGAATCTTCACGTCATTTTCCTCAGCCTCAATATGAATATCTGTTGCTCGGGATTGTGTTGCACTAGCGAGTAATAAACTCAACACATCAGTAACTGGAATGCGATTGAGTTGATCCTCCAGGTCTTTGAGTAGGGTTGGTTCTTTGCGGAAGCGATTCAAATCTTTTTCTGTTACTTGCACGCCACTCACTTGGGGTTTAATTTGCGGCAAAGTATCATACTGCGTTAAGGCTGCCTGAATACTTTTTGGCGAAACAAGGTAGAGACCGATCGCCAGGTTTTGTTCCTCACTTAATTTTTGCAGCAACTCATCCAAACCCTCTTGATTCGGATCAAGTACGGCTACACGCATTTCTTCGCGACTACGGTTGAAGCAAATCATTTTCCTTTGCAGCGCAGTTTCGCGGGGTATGGCCTTGAGGCTGTCTTGGTCAATCGGCACTCCTACTAAGGTGGTATATCCCAAACCTCGCCGAATGGCCTCATCGCGCACCTGACGCTCTAATTCTCGCTGCTTCATTTGCTCCATTTTTCTATCAAAACGCTGCTCGACTTCTTTTGGAGCAATCGGGATGGAGTGAGATGAACTAGTGTTGGAAGATGAGGATGTAGCTACCATAATACAGCCTCTCAAGTATACACGCTTCAGGAGGAGAACGGAACCTGGGGGCTACTGCTTAGGAGAGAAGTCCTTGCGTTCGAAAATATGCTTCGACTCGCTCTGCTACTTTTGCTTCCACAATTTCAAGGCTCTCATCTGGGAAACGCAACTCAGCGTACTCGTCTGTGCCGCTTGGTTGAAAGTCTTTAAACAAGGCAAGATTACGAATTTGCTTATCGCTCTGGGCCAAACCATGAATTTGACCATCTTCCCCCTCATAGACTACTAGAATCACTCGAGCGCGAGGCATGTTTACAATCAACTCATCAATTACTCCGTGCAAGGCTCGGGCATCCGCTCCAGATTTTTGGAAGTCCTGGCGATTCAAAATAGTCCAGACAAACTGTCCGTGATGCGCCTCTTTTAATCGTGCTAAGGCTCGTCCCCATAGTTTCAGAGCGGTGAGTGAATGTGTTTGATAAAGATGTCGCACAATATCTTCTCGCTTTGCTCCCATCTCAATTAAATGAGAGGCGACAGAGAGCGCTTTTGGGGTAACGCTTGGACTACGGAAGCATCGGGTCTTTGTGATAATTCCAGTCAGTAAATTTGTTGCCATAGCGTCATCTAACACATCAGGTTTTAGCTCTTGAATAAGATCAAGCACAATTTCTGAGGTCGACGTCGCTACTAAATCAACATAGTTAATCTGCCCAAAGGAATCGTTTGTCGGATGATGATCAATGTTTACAATCGGAACCTGATAAAAGAGATCGGCGTTTTGTTCAAAAAGCGGACCCAGGCTTTGCAGGGATGGTGTGTCGAGGGTGATGATGAGTGAAAAGTTATATTCTCCTAATGACGCCTTCACATCCTTTTCATGGAAACCTTTTCCCTTTGGGGTAATAAAAATTTTCAACATGTCATCTTGCACGTCATACGATAGCTCGCCTAGTTTGGTCTCCTTGAGAGCGAGACTAATAACCAGCTTACGGTCAGCGTCCAGGTCGGTATGGATATCAGGCCGAGCAGGCAAAAAGCCTAGTGAGGAAGGAAATTGAAAATCACTCGAAACAATCCGGATTTCTTTTTGCATGGCCCGCAAAATAGTAGACAGGGCCGCCCCAGAAGCTATGGCATCTGGGCTGGGATTTTTTGGCAATACGATGAGGATGCTTTCACGCGAACGCAGCGCATCAACAACTTGCTCCTTGGTCGAGAGTTCCATGAAAAATTGCTGGGTAGATAAAGAATAGGATAGTATAGCTATAGATTATGCCTACGTCAAGACATCTGGCCACCCCAGAAACCTACTACAGCAGCAGTCCGGCTGATACCCGCCGCTTTGCCCAAAAATTCTCCCGCCAAAACCTGGGCGGCACATTAGTCCTGCTTTACGGCCCGGTAGGGGCTGGAAAAACCACCTTTACCCAGGCCCTAGCAAAATCACTTGGGGTAAAGGAGCCGGTCCGTAGCCCCACCTTTGTGCTGGTAAAAATGTATTCAACCCTGGGGAAGAAAATACAACGACTCATGCACATTGATGCCTATCGCCTAGGTAGCTTTGCTGAAGTAGAAGACCTAGGTATGAGTGAATACCTTGGGCAAAAAAATACTGTGACTGTAGTTGAGTGGCCAAAAGGAAAAAGGCTTGAGTGGCCTCAAGTGCCTACCTATCGGATAACCATCACTCCGAAAGGGAAAATGGGGAGGGAAATTAGCGTCACAAAACCATCAGGCGCTCGTAGCTGAGGCAATACCTTCATCAGCTTGTGGTAGCACGAGGTCATCCACCACCATTTTTTCTTCAGTAATACTCAGTACTTGCTCAGCGGCAACGATGAGCTCTTTTTGCAAAAGCGCGGCAACTAGATGACCGCTTTTCACATAATACCGAAGAACTTGTTGCGTCATCGGATCAAGTTCAATATCATCAATGTGACCCAGGGCTTGGCCACTTTTTGTTTCAACGGGTAGATGAAATAGGCTATGTTTGCGAAGCGGTGAGGTCATCAAGCTCCTTAGATGGATGAACGCGACGGAAAAGAATATACTGCTGCACAACTTGGAAAAGCGTAGAGGTCAGCCAATACAACGCAAGTCCGGCTGGGAAGAGATAGGCAAAGTACGCTGTGATTAGCGGGAAAATATACATCATCTGCTTGCTCATGCTCGCAGCCATGTTTTCGTCTCGAGCACCTTTTGATTTAATTGGCGCTTGTCGGGCCACTAACATTCTCGATTGCCAAAACTGCAAGGCGCCAGTGACTAGGGCTAATAAAATATTATGAGGTGCCGTGAGATCCAAAAAACCAAAGGCTGTCGTGTGAATTGGCGTTGTGGCATAAATAGTATGCAAGGAGCCATACAAACGATCAATTTGATGAGCAACCAAGGTGCCGGTTTCTGGGTCCAGGGCTAGCCCATTAATAAACACTCGATACAACACAAAGATTATGGGAAGTTGAATGAGTGTTGGTAAACAAGATGAAAAAGGATTTACTTTGTGCTCCTTATAAAACTCCATGAGTTTTTGACCCATCTGTTCCTTATTATCTTTGTACTGCTCTTTCAGGGCTTCAAGTTTTGGCTGGATCAACTGCAGTTCGCGTTGAGCTTTGATTGACTTGGCTGAGGGATACGCCAAAATCCCACGCACTACTATGGTTAACACAATAATCGCCACTCCCATATCTTGCCCTGGCAAAATATGATAGGTACCAATGAGCCCGTTAAAGAGTGGATTAAAGAGAAGGATGTCGATGATGTTCATTGCTGTGATTTAGGAACTGGATCAATACTAGGTTCGTGAAAAGGATGACAACGTAGCAGGCGACGAACTGCTAAGTATGTACCACGGAAAAAACCATGCCGCTGAAGAGCTTCAATGGCATACATAGAACAGGTTGGGTGAAATCGGCAGTATCCATAAGGATAGCGTGCGCGCAACCATCCATGGTCAGGCGAAAGACTCCGCTGGTAGGCTCGTATAAGGAAGATGCTAATACTCGTCATGAGTGAAAAAGTCGTAAGCGTCGAAATAGGAATTCGAGATCAGCCCGCAAATCACTGCTTGTGCAATTCTTTGTTGAGGGCTGGGTACTTATGAGGATATCACAGTGAGTTAAAAGTTTGGGATAGAGCTCTTGCAGCTGCGCTCTGATTTTTCGCTTTATACTATTACGCACTGTTGCTCGCTTATCTACCCGTTTTGCCACAACCACGGTGAGGCGGGGACCTTTTACTGAGCTTTTCGCCACCCTTACCGCCAGGTGGGTAGTTCGAGCCTGACGACCAAAACGCCGTACCCGTTGTACGTCTTGCTCCTTGCGGAGGCGAGCAGCTGCCGGCAACATTTTATTGCGCTAAACGAGCCCGACCCTTACGTCGGCGTCGTTGCACCACTCGTCGTCCGGTCTTTGTTCGTTTCCGCGCCAAAAAGCCGTGTGTTTTTGCTCTTTTTCGCTTTTTTGGTTGATAGGTACGCTTAGGCATAGAAATCTTTGCTATTTTATCAGCTTCTTGAAAAAGGTACAATGCGCCTATTTTTCAACCGCTTGATACACATGGTATGAACAAGTTATCCACATTTTCTATTTTTTTGGCTAATTTTAGCCAATTTATTTTGCTTATGCTATAGTTATCCACGGTCTTTTTGGGAGTATTTCCCCATGCTTTATGACCAATGAACAGCTTTGGCAGGCCGTATTAGGCGAATTAGAACTACTTATTAGCCGACCAAATTTCACTACTTGGTTTAGTAACACTTTTGTTGCGTCCCAAGATGAAAATAGTGTGGTTATCGGGGTTCCTAATACATTTACTAAGGCCTGGTTGGAGAGCAAATACCACGAATCAATACTTAAAGCTGTAAAATCGGCACTTGGATCTGCTCAGGTGCAGGTTTCTTATAAAGTAGAATCACCAAGCAAAGCCCCAGCTGCCCAAAACCTACAAAAAGTAGCCGTGGCTGAGACGCCCGTAGCGCAGAACGTGGTGAGTGATGCCCCGTCCACCGCTAAGATACCAGAAAACGCTACCTTAAATCCTCGCTACACCTTTGGCACCTTCATTACCGGCAAATCCAATGAACTCGCAAAAGCGGCCTGCGTAGCAGTAGCAGAACGACCTGGGTTAATTTATAACCCTTTGTTTATTTATGGGGGTGCTGGCTTAGGTAAAACGCACCTTATGCAGGCAATTGGCCATCAGGTGCTTGCCCAGGACTCTTCGAAGCGTGTGCTCTACGTCTCCTCAGAAAAATTTACTAATGAATTCATTCGCGCTATTAGTAAGGGAAACGGTGAGGAGTTTAAAAATCGCTACCGTGGCGTTGATGTGCTCTTGGTAGACGATATCCAGTTCTTGGCAGGTAAGGAAGGAACTCAAGAAGAGTTTTTTCATACCTTTAATGCGCTCCATCAGGCGAATAAACAAATTATTATTACTTCTGATCGTCCACCAAAATCAATTCCTTCACTAGAAAACCGTCTTGTCTCTCGTTTTGAGTGGGGAATGATTGCGGATATTGCCCAGCCAGACCTAGAAACGCGTATTGCTATCCTGGATGTGAAGTGTCGAGAAAAAAACCTTTTACTTTCTTCTGAAATTTTGCATTACATCGGCACAAATGTACAAAGTAATATTCGTGAACTAGAGGGCGCCCTCAATCGTGTGGTGGCTTACCAAGAGTTAAGCGGTAAATCACTTACCATGGATACAGTAAAAGAGCTACTTTCTTCGGTTACGCGCTCAACAAAACGCGGTGGTGTTACTCCGCGGCAGGTTATTGAAGTAGTGGCTGATTTTTACGAGCTTGAAATCGCTGATCTCCTTGGGGTGAGCCGTAAGAAAGAATTGGTAGTCCCCCGACAAATTGCTATGTATCTTATGCGTGAGGAGCTTCAAAGCTCTTTCCCGAGTATTGGTTATGAGTTAGGTAATCGGGATCACACGACTGCTATGCATGCGGTAACAAAAATTTCTGGTCAGCTGCGTGAGGATGAGCGCCTTCAGGAAAACCTGCGCTTGATTCTTCAGCGTCTCTACGGCTCAGGATAAGCTGCGGATAAGTATTGGGATATCTTTGGGGATGGTATCCGCACAAAAACTGGATAAGTGTACATGACATTTTTCATCCCCTTTCCTCTCACACACCGTGCACATAAGGATGCCGATGATATACACATGAGAGAAAAAAATGAAAAGTAAAATAAGCCCGGATTACTTACCTAAAACTTACCCCTCTCACATTCATCCACATTTCCCCAGCCCTTACTATTACTACTTCCTGTTTTATATAAAATATCTACTATGAAATTCTCCTGTACACAAGAAAACCTTATCCGTGGATTAACCATTGTGTCACGAGCTGTAGGAAAGAACGCAGCCTTACCAATTTTAGGAAATATTCTTCTTACCGCGGAGTCAACCGGCATACGTCTATCAGCAACAAATCTTGAAATTGGTGTTACTTGCATGGTCCGAGCAAAAGTAGAAACACCAGGCGCGTATACCATACAGGGTCGACTTCTTCACGACTTTGTGAATCTTTTATCGAATGTACGGATCGATATTGAATTACGTGAAGAGGGTTTACACATCACCACCGGTGAAACAACTACAACCATGAAGGGAATTGCCGCTGATGAATTTCCAGTCATCCCAAGCGTGGAAGAAAAAAGCATAACAAAAGCGGCCACTAACGATTTACGCCAAGCTCTAACTCAAGTGTTATTTGCTGCAGCAAATGATAATTCACGACCCGAGATAAACGGCATCTATGTAAAAATCGAGAATAACAACATGGTGCTGGCTGCTACGGATAGCTATCGTTTAGCCGAGCGAAAGATAAACATTAACGCAAGTGGAGACACGCGAGCGGTTATTGTGCCAAGTCGAGCTCTTCAAGAGGTGGTGCGGATATTAGATACCGAGGAAAATGAAATGAGTATTATATTAGGCGAGAACCAGATACTCTTCCGTATTGGCGATATAGAGCTTGTTTCTCGTCTCATTGAAGGTCAATATCCTGAATACCAAGAGATTATTCCAAAAGAACATCTTACCACTGCCACCTTCTCCGTAGAGGCGCTGAGTCGACAGGTGCGAGCAGCAAGTCTTTTTTGCAAAACTGGGATTAATGATATTACCCTAGCCTTTGTGGCAGGAAAGGGCGTCACCATCGAGGCGGCCAATACGCAAGTTGGTGAGCACTCTACCCACCTCGAAGGACAGGTGGACGGAGAAGGAACAAGCATCTTATTTAACTACCGCTACTTACTTGATGGATTAGCAAGTATGAGTAGTGAAGAGGTGCAGATTGAGTTAACCGATAGTGATGGACCGGGAGTATTTCGTCCGACGAATAAAGAGTCCTACACCTATCTTATTATGCCGATTCGGCAATAAATCGTGCCGCTGCAAAGCTTTCAATCACTCATTGGTCGATCCCTGCGTAAGGCAAACATAGTCCCTCAAGTAGAAGCGACTCAAGTTTTTGACGTGATGAAGGGTTGTATTCAGCAAATACTAACACAAAACATCCAGGCTGATATTAGTTTGGATACTTTTAAGCACAATATAATTACCCTGCGCGTTTCTTCAGCTGCTCTGGCAAACCAACTACGCGCACATGAGGCAAGGATACGTCAGGACTTTGCTGCGGCCTATCAAAAACGCTATGGGCATAGCGTTCGCTTGCAGGCAATACGATATCGTTTACGGTAGTTAATCCGCAGTGATACTAACACTGAGATTGTCTGTGCTGGTTGTTTCACCATCATCATCCGTCATGATGGCTTGAATAGTGTAGTCCCCTGCGAGTAAAGGGGTCCATTGTGTGCTATAGCGTGATCCACTAGCTGATGAAGTGGAAAGTTTTGTGACTACACCATTCGCGTCGGTGATATTTACTTTTACTGAATCAATACCAATCGCGCTTTGGGCTACAACGCTAATTGATATCGCCCCATCGCTTATTGCATGACGACTGCCGGGTACTGGGGCAGTGAAGTAAATGCTTGTGCCAGAGCTTTCGTGTTGAATAATTACGTCAATTGTTTGAGACCCTGCTTGTTCAACAGTATCGTAGGCAATAACCTTTAACTTATGATAACCATTTTCAAGATCACTCACATCGAGCGAGGCTTGGAAAGGCGCGGTTGTGTCTTCGGTTATTTCCACCCCGTCAATAACGAATTTTGTAAGTGTAATAGCGCGCGTCGCGTCCACCGTAGCGCTTACCGAGACACTGTTCCCCGTAATAGTACTTCCAGACGCAGGTGAAGTAATTGTTACCTTTGGAGTGTTTGCTATTGTTCGAAGATCACAATCCTCCTTGGCTGGACGATCGACCAACTTGTCGTTTTCTTCGGCCCAGCGTCGGACCGGTTCTTCCCAACGAGTGAATTGAGGGTCGCTGGCTGGGTTATCAGGAACTGGTCCACGGGGATTATCTTTATTCACAAAATAAAGGATAGTGTGCACCTGCTCTAATTCTTTCTGCTTCTTAAACTCCTCGGGCCATTCATCTACACACTCACTTGGGATTTCCTTACCAGTGATCGTATCTACTGTTAAGGTTTCCCCAGAGCTTAAACGACCTTGGAGTATTGGTTTTTCTGCATCATTGGGCTTTGGTGCGGTGAAATTTACCACTGGAGCGCCGGCCGTGGCTGCTTGCATAAAGCTTTTCCAAATCGGAGCCGCAATAACTGACCCATCAGCGCCGGTGCTCATTTCAGAGTTATCATTGTTCCCTGTCCATACCCCGGTAACCAGGTTAGGAGTGTAGCCCATGGTCCAGGCATCTCGGAAATCATTTGTAGTACCAGTTTTTGCGGCAACTGGTCGACCAGACAGAATAAGGGAGTTTTGCGTGCCAAAAATATATGCCCGGGCTCCATTATCAGAGAGTACGCTGGAAATTTCGCGAGCAACATTTTGATCCAAGACGCGCTCTCCTTCACCCTCGTTTGTTTCTTCTAAGATCTTTCCATTTCGATCTTCGACTCGGAGTATGGCAACAGTAGATTGTCGTACGCCCTCATTTGCAAAAACACCAAAGGCAGCCGTGTGCTCTAAGAGCTTCACTTCTCCGCCCCCTAAGGTGAGCGAGAGTCCATAGCGGTCAGGATCATTCAGTGTGGTGTAGCCGAGGCTCTTTGCTAAATTCACTGCATCATTTACGCCAACCAAATAAAGTGTTTTTACTGCTGGGACATTAAGAGAACCAGCTAAAGCCTTACGCATAGTGACTGGACCATTTTCTCGGCCGTTGTAGTTTTGTGGAATATAGTTTGGTGTGCCACCAAAGTTAGTAATCAGGTCAAATAAAATAGTTTCCGGAGTGTAGCCCTCCCGAAAAGCCTGAGCATAGACTATGGGTTTAAAAGAGGAACCAGGCTGACGTGGTCTAAGGGCCACGTTTACGTTCCCATCATGTTCGGCATCAAAGTAGTCGCGCGAGCCAACCATAGCGAGTATTTGGCCGGTTTGTGGGTTTAGGGATACCAGGGCCGCATTTGATCCACCGTAGCGCTCCACTTTTGCCATACCATTACTCACCGCATCCTCAGCCATTTGCTGCAGATTTGGCTCGAGTGTGGTGATGACTCGCAATCCCCCTTGCTCTATCTGCTTCTCGCCGTATTTTTCAGTGAGTAGCTCTTTTACATAGATAACAAAGTGCGGCGCTTTAATCACTTCTCGGCGTGGAATTATTTTCGCCACCGTGTCCTCTTCTTTTGCTGCGTCAGCTTCTTCTTGAGTAATGTAGCCCTGGTCAGCCATGTTTTGCAGGACGCGACCTTGCCGACCTTCAAGTAGATCAACATGATTACCATCAGGCGAGTAGTAGGACGGAGCCTGAGGGAGGGCGGCTAAGAGCGCTGCTTCATCTAGACTCACCTCGCTGACTGATTTGCCAAAATATACCTGCGCGGCAGCTTCGGCGCCATAAGCATTACGACCATAGGGAATTTCATTGAAGTACAGCTTTAATATCTGATCTTTTGTAAAGCGTTTCTCAATTTGATAGGCCAGCACCGCCTCTTTAATTTTTCGAACGTAGCTCTTCTCAGTAGTAAGGATGGCGTTTTTTACAAACTGCTGGGTGATAGTTGAACCGCCCTGACCCGTTACGTCGAGATTAATAATGTTTGTAAAGACAGCCCGGAAGAGTCCACGAAAATCAATGCCGCCGTGCTTGTAAAAATCTTTATCCTCAATGGCAATGGTGGCTTTTTGTAAGTTAAATGGAATTTTTTCTAACTCAACAACAGTGCGACGTTCTTCGCCGTGCACCTCGTAGAGTAGAGTTTCCCCGTCGCGAGCATATATTTTAGTGCTTTGCGCAACTGAACGATCGACTATACCGTTTGGGTCAGGCAGGTCGCGTGAGTACCAGGCAAATAATCCCACCACTCCTAGCACGCCAATCAGAAAAAGTCCGGCAGCAACAGGAAGCGCGCGACGCACCCAAAATTCCCGCCGTTTCCATATGGGGCGAGATTTGCGAGGTCGCTCAGATCCCGGCATATTTTTAGCACTGCGCCAGGTAGCCGCACTATTACGAGAGCGTGGGGTGAGAGTAGGGATAGGCATTCGTTGTAGAGAAGCGGGGCCGAGTATGCGCCCCGAAGCAGTTCTTATCTTAGCATTTTTTTGCTATACTTTCAACTGTTCTTATGGCGAAAAAACAGGCCCAATCAATGAGAAGCGATTTACTTGACCGAGGCGTTGCGGAGGTCGTAGTTCGAGCATCCTTAGAGAAGAAGCTAGCCTCAGGCAAGAAGCTAAAGATTAAGCACGGAGTTGATCCGACCACTGCCGACCTCCATTTGGGTCACGCAGTTATTTATGAAAAGTTGCGCCAATTTCAAGAAGCAGGTCACACTATCCAGTTCCTAATCGGTGGTTTTACGGCCCGTTTCGGTGATCCAACTGATCGAGCTGAGCGTCGAGCGCTTCGTTCGGCCGCAGAAGTACATCGCCTGGCCAAGAAATATGTTACACAGTTAGGTAAAATACTTGATATTAAGAAGGTTGAAGTACGTTCAAATGCTGAGTGGTACGATAAAATGTCAGCCGAGGATTTTCTTCACTTACTCTCTCAGGTGAGCGTCCAGCGCATGCTTGAGCGGGACATGTTTCAGCAACGCATGAAAGAGGGCAAAGAGATTGGATTGCACGAAATTACCTACCCCCTTTTGCAGGGTTATGATTCGGTAATGTTGAAAGCTGACGTGACAGTGATTGGTCGTGATCAAACATTTAACGAGCTGCAGGCGCGCCCACTTCAAGAGGCTGCAAAACAGTCTCCGCAAGATTTAGTAATTATGCCCTTGCTCGTCGGTACTGACGGGAAGCGCAAGATGAGTCAGAGTTATGGCAACGCAATATTGCTCTCTGACACGCCTAAAGATATGTATGGCAAGCTCATGCGTATTCCTGACGAGCAGATTGTTACGTTTTTTACCTTACTAAGTCGTTTACCATTATCCGAGATCGAGGAAATGGCGCAAGGCTTGAAGTCAGGCCATAATCCCCGCGACGTCAAAGCAAAGCTGGCCCATACTCTGGTTGCACAATATCATTCCTTAAACGATGCGGATAAGGCGGCAACTGAATTTCAAAATGTATTTCAAAAAGGTGCCACTCCAGACGAGGTGCCAGAGTTCAGCCTGAAGCAAAAAAGCACGCTGTTAGAAATTTTAGTCAGCGCAAAGTTGGTGCCATCAAAGTCAGAAGGACGTCGCATGCTTGAGCAAGGAGCGGTCCGTATTGATGGCAAGGTAGAGAAAGATGGCGCAAAGGAATTGGATGCAAAAAAGGCACCCTTGCTTCAGGTTGGGAAGCGACGGTTTGTGCAGATAAAGTAAAGCGCCCCAATCTCCTAGAGATCAGGGCGCGTAGGATTGTCACTGAGAAGTGAGTCTACCTGGTTCGACCCCAGTATTCTTGCAGATCCACAAGTTCTCGGTGTTCCCGAGTTCCACGAATGGAGTGACTGAGTGCCGCAGTTGCAAGATCTCGAGCAAAGGCCCTACCTTCTTGTGTAGAGGATAAGCGCGAGGTTGTCTTTATCCGTTCAAGCAAGCGAATACAGGCGTTAACGAGCCCATCTTCACTGGTGAGAAAGGTTGCAAACTCAAGTTCCAAGGAGCTCTGGTTGCGGCATAACTTACCGATAAGCACGCTGGCATGCCGTAGGCTCATTGGTGGTGTTTGTTCCTTTTTCCGGTGACTGTAGACGATCACGCGAAGCCCTGAAGGTTGTGGTGATTGTTGAACGATTTTTACTCCATACCAAAAGATGGAGTCCGCGGAAGTGTCTCGCGAGGTAACCACAAAGCCTCGATGAAAGCTCCCAAGTTGATGGCGCCAACCGCCCAGAGCTAGGTGCATCTCTACGAGTGCCAAGCTTTCCTTGGCCCGCTCGCCACGATAGTACACTCGATCCATTTGCGGATAGGAGATGTAGTAACCCCTCACATTTCTTCTCCAATACGCATAGTTGAATCGGAGTAGCTTCAAGCCAAAAAATCCAAGTAGTGAGACTAAGATGGCGATAATCAGGCAGCCGTAGAACAGGCGTGACCACCATAGCCCCTCACTATTGACGGCCATTTTGAAGAGCAAGAAGAGTCCCAGAAAAGCAGCAAGGGAAAAGCATAGCGTGGAGACCGTCCATCGCAAGCCGCCCCTGGGAAGAGGTAGGTAGTTGGTGAGATCCAACTCTTTGGTAGATTCTTTCGCGCAGGTCATTTTTACTCCTTACCGGCCCTGATTTTTCAAGGCGGGAAACAAGCGGATGCAAATTGCCTTACTTGCGTCGGCTTGTTACAGGATTGCTCTATTGTAAAGAGCTTACGTGAGGCATTTCCTCATGCGGACTCACGCTAGCAAGCGCAGAAAATTTCGTCAATGTAAAAAGCGCCCCAATCTCCTAGAGATCAGGGCGCGTAGAATTGTCACGACTCAGTGACGGGTTCAAGCGCTGCTCGATTTCGGTTTTCCCAAACCTTGTCCGCAGCTCGTTCTGCCCAGTGTTTACCCCCCTCCTGCTTAGCTGACGCGATGGTGTCGGCGATCTGTGTTGCCTCATCCTCTACCCGGACCGCATGGTTTGGGCTTTCCCTTCCTGTTATGTTGTGGACTCGCATGAAGCCAAGCAGGTGGCCGAGATAAGCGTGAACAAACTGACCATGAGGAGATTGGCCAAGCGAGGTACGCCGTCGCTCGGTAGCCACGTACAGCGCGCACACGAGTTCATTGAGCCAGGTAAGCCACTCTGTTTGCTCGTGTAGTGTATGGGAGACTCTCCTCTCATTATCTAGCGACTCGAGGTGCGCCTGAAAGTTGAAAGGGTTGGGTGCGAAGCGAATCCAGTTCAGGGTGTCGAGCATGGTGGATGGTTCAGTTATCCGAATCCGGATAGTCTGCGTTATCGTCCCAAGCTGGTGGTAGGTGACGATGAAGTATGGACGTTTGCGTGTCCAAGACATAGTGACTTCAGGAAGACACATGCCCGAGGTGTCAGCACCCCAACTTAGGTCAGCTCGACGCCACGGCCGGTTGATCCAGGCCATAACGAGTGGATGTTTGAATCCACAGAAGTCGAAGTCGGGAAGCGTTGGAGCTTCCTTGTGAATATGTACACTGTCTCCTCTATCGCGCCATATCCAAACCCGCTTGGGTATCAGGAGGTCGTGAGCGGCGCCTAGCAGAGTTGCCGCGTTAACGATGATGAACATGAGCACAATGCTCTTCTTGAAAGAGCTTGGCTCTCCCAGGAAAATGGCGAGACAGAGGAGCGCCGTAAACAAGGCAATGTAACAAAGCCAAGTGATTCCAGTGGTGATTCTCAGGCGAGGAGCGCCGTAAACGTTTTTCTTTACACATCGAGGACAGGTTTCTTGCCGTGACATGATAACCTCCACTTAACGTGCTCAGTGTCACGCTAATGGAAGCGTCGATTTTGGCTGTCTGCAGGCGTTGCAGTACTCCAAATTCGACTTGTTTCAAGGAGCTAACCACAGTATTTCTATGGTTAGCTGAATTACCTTGAGTCAAAGCAGATGTCAATGGAATATGAGATGAATAAACGTTACTTCATCATCGCCAAAGCCCGGAGGCAGCGGCTATGAGGATACTATTAAACTAACCGGACAGTGATCTGAGCCCATCACTTGGTCGAGGATAGCCGGTTTAGTTGTTTGTTTGAGGAATTTTTGACTCACACAAAAGTAGTCAATCCTCCAGCCTACATTTCGGCTGCGAGCGCCACCGCGCTGACTCCACCAGGTGTATTGTACTTTCTTCGGATTGGCTTCACGCCAAGTATCAACGTAACCTGTTTTGAGAAACTTCGTCATCCAGGTACGCTCCTCAGGAGTGAAGCCCGGGCTCTGGGTATTTTCTTTCGGTCGAGCTAGGTCAATTTCTTCATGTGCCACATTATAGTCACCCGTGATGACAAGTGGTTTTTTCTTTTCAAGTTGCTTGAGGTAGTTAAGCAGCTTTTCATTCCACTGCATCTTAAAGGCTAGGCGCTTCAAGCCGTCATTACTGGCATTAGGAAAGTAGATATTAAGGAAAATATACTTCCCCATATCGATGGCTTGAATTCGTCCTTCGTCGTCCCAGGCTAGTTTCGGCAGAGCTGTATGTGCGATACCGTTTTTTACCAACACCGCAGTGCCGGAATATCCAGGTTTTTTTGCTGAGTGCCAATGCTCCACATATCCTCCAAAATCAAACTCAGTAGCCAAGCGCGCTTCTTCGCTTATTTTTATTTCCTGCAGACCAATTACATCAGGTTTTTCTTTTTTGAGATAATCGGTAAAGCCCTTACGCACTGCAGCCCGAATACCGTTAATGTTCCACGATTGCAGCACTAGAGATTTACTCATCAAAAGGATACTCCTTGCCTTCGCTTACTTCGATAGTGCTCATTGTTCTTTGGTGCTCGGGTGAATAAATTTTTGTGATGATAAATTTCCCGGAAGTTGTTTTCGTTTCTGCGTGGAGCGTTTCTTCAAGTATCATGGCGTGGCCCCAATACAACCACTTACCATCAATGTTATGAACGAGAAATACTCGAGTAGGTTTAAGGTGGTAGATCCGCAGGTCCGGCTTGTGGTGAAATTCAAAGACTTGGTCTTTAAAATCCTCAACAGTGAACGCCTTTTTCAAGTGTTTCTCTAAAGTAAGCTCCGAGGGAAAGCCTTGCTCAGTAGTAAGTTGGAGCGTGTCGTTGATTTCGATGAAACTACCCATAATGCTAATGTTATAAACTTGAATTCCGAAGGATAAGGATTGACAAGGTTGCTTACCCGTAGTATACGGTACGCAGCTGTACATCGACAACCGCACATGAAACAAGGAGGAGATGCATGCGTATTCGGGTTACCGTCCTAGTGTTGATGCTGTTCGGTTTCGCCACATTAGCTCAGGCTGATGCTCGGAGCGACCGAGAGAAGGTCTGGGACCTCGCGTTTATGAAGGCCAAGCCCTGGAGAACGATTCAGGGTCAGGCCGGCGGAGATCGGAGCGCCCAGAATCTTCTCATCACTCTTTCCCAGGGAGTGACCCTCGAGCCCGAGTTCCAAGCTGAGTTGGTGCAGGAGTGGCATCAGCGCAATGACCGTGATCTGCGCGACGCTCTTGCTTGGTGCAGGGGTCAGTGGCGTCAATACCCACTCGATACGGAGGGTTCTCTCTACTGGGATTTGCGTTGCCGCACCTTGGAGGCCGGTGACCTATGTCTCTCTTGTACTGGGAGGCGTCTGAGCTTCGACGATATGAGACGCTGGGCTTACTACTGGCGTTACTATGGAGATCGTCTCGTTGATCCCGGCATGATCGAGGAGCGCAACTTCCATTACCAGTCAACCACTATGGATGGCTGGTGACAGTACTTCCCCGGCCACGGCTGTGCTTGCGCAGCGCTGTGGTCGGGGTTTATTATTGAAGCAGTAAAGCTAATCAAGGCTCCTTACAAACAAAGTGGGAGGTGTCTCATGTCGCGTTTCAGTGGCCTCGTTTTTGCTTTGGTGGTGCTGTGTGCAAGCAGCGCGAATGCGCAAGCACCCTGCGGTGACCTCGACCAGAGCTGTGAACCAATCATCGGTCCGACTTTTGGACACAGTATGTACTGCACTCCAGAGGAAGAACTTTCAAGTTGTTTGTTGCAGTCTTTCACGCCGACGATGGACTACTTGTGCGGTGTTGAGCTGTTCTTTTACCCAGCCGCGGGTACGGTGACGCTCTTTCTCCAGAACTCAGTGGTGCCTGGCGAGAGTGTTCTGGCTGTTGCGACGCAAGACGTTGAGTCGGGCGGGGACAACTGGATCAGTTTCGACTTCGGTGGTGTGACCATTCAGCCTGGCGCCACCTACTACCTTCATCCTGTTTCGCATTCAAACAACGGTTGGGCCACCGAACGACGGGTAGAAGGTGGATGCGAATACCCTGGCGGCACCGCCTACAGTGCAGGCGAAGAAAAGCCGTATGATTGGCTCTTCCGGACCTATGGTACAATCGGGCCGGTGCCAACCCTCAGCAGGAGTTGGGGTCAGGTGAAGTCAATCTACCAGTAGCTCCGTACTTTCCCCGATCACATCTATCCACGTGTCTATGCACGAGGACTAGCGCTGTGGTCGGGGTTTTCTTTTATCAATTGAAGCCGCCGAAGCTCAATGCTTCGGCTACGACATGGGATTTGGCAAGTACGAGCTATTTGCGCTTGGCGGACTTTCGTTTATTAGAAAGCTTTTTCGTTGCGGACTTTTTCTTACCTTTCTTTTTCTCATCGTCACCGCGGTAAAAGGCGGCGGCGTCTTCCGGTGGTACGGTATTCACAATAAGTCGCGATCCTAATTCCACTCCTGCCCATACATCACGACGCGGTGCTACACGGAAGTAAAGGTGTTCATTTCCATAGCGAACCACCTGGTGCAGGTAGTAATTATATGGGAGGCCAATGCTATTTAACTTGCCAAGTATATTTTTTAGCGCCCTTGCAAAAGCCAGACGTTCCGCCTTATTGAGATTCGTAATATTATCGAGGTGGCGCTTTGGCAAGATCCAAGCTTCGTAATTATACGATGAAGCATAGGGAGCTTCCACAAAAACAAATTCATTATTCTCGATCATGCGCGGTCCCTTACCCTCTTTCGCAATCAAGTCACAGTAGTAACAAGTTCCATAGCGGATAAGATATTCCTCAGCGCGGCGAAGCTTATCGACAATGTGCGGTGGGAGGAAGTTTGTGGCAAACACTTGAGAGTGAGCATGGTCAATAGAAGCGCCAGCTCGACCCCCGTTGTTTTTGAAGATCATGATGTATTGAATCTTCTTGTCTTTTGATTGCGCCCAAGTACGGTCAGCATATACTTTCAAAAGTTGCTCAATATGCTCGACAGAAAGTTCTGATAGCTCTAAATCATGTTCAGGCGTTTCAATAACAACCTCTTGATCACCGTAGGCCTTAGGATTATCTTTCCGAACCGCCGGGAAGATGTTTTTGATAACCTTAATACTCCAAGGCTTTTGACCTTTGTAGCTCGCTACCGCCTTCACCTTATCTACTTGCTCAGGACAAAACGGACACTCAGCTCGATGAACCTGGTGCGGCGTGCCAGTAGGATGAAAATCATGCGGGCGCTTTGAGCGACCTGGCGAGATAATGACTACTCGGTTATGAACGTAATCTTGGCGGATTTCACTTTGTTTCATGGTCGTTGTTCTTGTCGGGCGCGGGTATAGAGATCAAGGTATTGGCGAGCTGATTGCTTCCAGGAGAGGTCAATACCCATGATGCGTTTTTGCAGTTGAATAAACTCGGTTTGGTTTTGATAAAGCTGATGCGCTCGGGTAATAGCATCTTGGAGATCGCTGGCCGCATATGGCGTAAAAGCAAACCCCCTACCCTCTGCACTATTCATGGTATAGTCTGGCACGGTATCTTTCAAGCCTCCAGTTGCTCGGACTACTGGGATAGTGCCATAGCGCATGGCAATTATTTGCCCCAGTCCGCATGGCTCATATTTTGAGGGCATGAGGAAAAAGTCACTTCCGGCGTATATCCGTTGGGCCAGTGCTGCGTCAAAGCCAATTTTTGTGTACACCTTCCCGGGATATTTTGCCGCCGCTTCCTGGGCAATTTTTTCAAATTCATCCATTCCACTGCCGAGTAGAACCAGCTGACCACCAAGCTTCAAAATATGTTCAACTGATTGTCCGATCAGGTCCATACCTTTTTGATCAGTGAGTCGACCGATGAAGCTGAAAAGAGGGACCTCTTTATTTACTTCGAGATTGCATTCTTTTTGAAGCGCTTCCTTAGCTCGTATTTTTCCCTCAAGCTTCTCCGCACTGAAATGTTCAGGTAGGTCAGGATTACGACTCGGGTCAAAGCGTTCAACATCAATCCCATTCAGTATTCCCATTAGGCGGTCACCTTGTTGCTGAAGTGTTTTTTCGAGACCCTCTCCATACTCGGCAGTGAGAATCTCTTTGGCATAGCTCGGACTAACCGTATTTACCGCATCTGCATTCACTACACCTTGGAGCAAACAATTAAAATTACCCTGGGAGTCGGTCAGGCTAAATGATGCGCGATCCTGCGCTTGCAAACCTAGGAAGCGGAAAATATCTGGCGTGTTCCATTTACCTTGGTTGCCTAGGTTATGAATGGTGAAGACTGTCGCGATGCGAGGCTTCTCCTGCTTGAGTAAAGCGGGAATTAATCCGGTGTGCCAATCATGGCAGTGAATAATCGTAGGCTTCCATTCGAGTGCATCAAGCACGGCCACGCTCGACATGGCAAAGAAAAGGAATCGCTCGAATTCCACAAACTGGCTGGCAAAAGCTGAAGCATCAAAATAGATACGGCTTCCTCCGAAAAATTTGTCATTACCAATGAGATAGACCGGAGTGTCAGTATTAGGTAATTTTGTTTCCCATAGATCGACATACACCGTACCTTGTCCAATCTGGACTGGGATGCCTTGCCCACGTATTTCCATGGGATATTTTTCTTCATCAATCACGCCATACTTTGGCATGAGGATACGAGCGTCAGCTCCCAGTTTTCGTAGAGCTGGAGGTAGGGCGCCAACCACATCGGCCAGTCCCCCGACTTTTGCGAGCGGTGTTACTTCGGCTGAGATAAAGAGGATGCGTTCAGACATAGTGCAAACTAGAAAATAATTCATCAAGTAATGCGCGAACATTGGTATCGTGGGCGCCGTACATAAGCAAGGTGGTAGCGGCGACCTCGAGCGTGGCCTCGCTCACATAGACTGGAAGCATTGCTCGGATAGGTGCGTGCCAGGCCTTTGGCACGGCTGAGAAGTAGTACTGTAAAAAGAGATAGCCCAACTCTTCCCTTTGTGTGTGACTAAGGTGATCGCGCGTCATAGCCTGCCAATGTACTAACCAGAGACCAAGGTCGCTGGCTGGATGATTTGGTCGACTCAGCGTGAAGTCAATAAGCGAGAGATTCTTTTTTGCGATGAGTATATTACTTGCCTGGAAATCGCCATGGGTGAGTGCCTTTACTTTTCCGGCCTGGCGAGCAATCTGTGACTCGAGCTGGCTACACGCAACTTTCGCTAGTGCGCCATATCCCTTATCAGCCTTTTGTATTCCTTGGACAAGGTTTTTTCTTCGCTTCTTTGCGGCGCTTTGCGTCTCAGGTGCTAAGCCCTTAGGTAGTGGCGTTTGATGAAAAGCGGCTAGGAGTTGAGCAACCTTAGGAATAATGGGCTTCCATGCTTTTGCGGTGAGCGGCACGCTGCGCAGGGTGTCACCATTTAGTTCCTCGTAAAGAATAGTGTGACTACTCTTGTCGTAGTATATCGGTTGAGGCGCTTTTAAGCTTTGCTGTGCGCTGAGCGCTTCTGCAATACGAAAAGCTGAGATTGGCCAAACATTTGCTCGGATATATTTTGTTTGCCCATTTGCCAGAGACACGATATAGCGAGCAAGTCGACTGGAATGAGAAAAGGCTTTGTGTTTCTCAAGTACCACATGGGTAATCTCAGCCTTAAAAACAGCTTTTTGTTTGAGTAGTGAGTGTACTTTTTCAGCGGAAAGTCGTGACATGCTTCACTTATTGTAGCATTTTTTTACAAACAGCGCGCCCATTTGGACGCGCTGCACGTATTCTATATAAGAACCTGCTTATTCTTTACTTTTTTTGTCTCGATATTGCTCGAGTTCTTTAATGCGATTGCGCAATTGAGCTGCTCGCTCGTATTCTTCTCGCTTCACCACATCATCGATATCTTTGCGCAAGTTCGCAATAATTTTATCAATTTCTTCAGCAGGTAATTCAGGAATAGCTTCATCAGTTCGCTGTCGTATTTCCTCATCCTCTTGCTGGGAAAGCTTTTCCACTAAACCAGATCGCTGCCAGTCAAAGCCGGTATAGATAATTTCTTGGTAGAGCTGTTTCGCTCGTTCCTTCTCCTCTTCACTTGAGCCTGGCGCGTTTAATACCACATCAGACAGCTCCTTAGCGCCTGCCTCAATCATTTCCATACTCCACCATGGTTTTGCCGAGGCCCACCAGTATTGATCTGAGTGAATTGCTCGATCAAGCGCTGTCCGCACCTCAGGAAATTTTGGATCGCTTTGATCGCTTGCATGTACCGCCTTAATCGCCAGGTTGGTTAATTCCCATTGTCGTTCATGAATTGTGTTACCTGGATCAAGCCAGCGAGAAAACGGCGCATTCTTTTCAAGGTCTTTTTCCATCAGCGCCCAAGTGGATGGCAAAGGATCAATCGGCGTGGACTCTGGGAAGTGTTTTGGGATATCCGAGATAAGGATAGTTTCGAGTTCCTTTGATTCGTAAATCTCAAAAAGGAGGTGCTCCATACCTGGACGGTGGTGGCCGAAAGTTTCTCCATCCATTGCAGTTAGGAGGTATTCATTTTTCTTTAATCGATCACCCAGGCTCTGAATAAGAAGCGAGCCGGATCCTAATTGTCCGGAAAGGATTTTGTAGCTCATGCGCCGTTCACGGAAGTAGATGGAAAAATCATCCAGACCCTCAACCGTGTAGCGCTTGCTGTAATCAATATTGCCGATTTCGCGAGAGAAGGATAATTCATCAACAATGATCCATTCATAGCCCAGCTCTTTTACGATCTTTGCCACATCGGTAGAGAAGGCCATCTCAGGTGGGAAAAATCCCTTCGGCTTGTAGAGTTCACCAAAATATTTACGATGCGTTTCGTCGTTCAGTTGGATTTGTCGAATAACTTCATCCTTGGGAATCTTTGGTAGTAATGGATGAAACTTTGCTGAGCTGGTTAATTCAATTTGTCCACGCTCGAGCAAGAGACGAATGTCATCAATAACATCTCCACATCCATTCTTATCCAGCAATTCAACAAGCACCGCGCTAATGTTCAGAGTGAGTTTAGCACCCGGAGCGCGCTTTAATTCAGCAACGATTTTTCGATACGACTCTTCAGTGACTCGCTTCACCCAATATGGTTTTTGGGTTGGTGGTTGATAAATATGCAGGAAATTTGCCCAATACATGTTTTTTCTAAGGAATTAATTGTCTAATGAAAGTTCTATGCGCACCTACCGTACAATCACTTGGCAGAACCGTCAATGCGTTGTCCAGCCATGTAATGTACTTGCTTTGTTTCTTTGTTGTATTCAGCCATACGCTGAGAAGCAACTCCTTTGTCCTGCCAGCGACGTGAAGTTTCTCGAATTGAGCGAATGAGCTGTCGCGCTTCTTTCTGCGTAGCGGGCGGCACTTCACTGAGCGCTTCTAACACTTTACCAAGTCGCTCGGCTCCTTCATTAATAATCTCCACACTCCACCAGGGCGTGGCTGAGGCCCACCAGTATTGATCAGAAGACAGCGCCTCGTCTAAAGCAATCCGAGCTTGTTCAATGGTGTGGTCACTTCGCTTCTCTGCTTGGTTAATCGCTTCGATGATGAGCGTGGTGAGCGACCACTGTAGTTGATGAAGTTGATTTTCCGGATGCTGCCAAAGCGGATAAGGTGCATTGCGGACTCGATCAATTGCTCGAGTCGACCAACTGCTTTCCTGCACCATGAGTTTTTCCTGCGTGCTAAAACCTTCCAGCGCTTCAGTGAAGGTGACCATTTCGACTGAAGGATTTGTTACTAACTCCTCCCATAGTCGTTCAGTGCCTGGACGGTGGTGGCCAAGGTTTTCTCCATCCATTGCAGTGATGAGAATTTCCTTTGAGCGTTTTTCTTTTTCTACCTCAGCAAAAAATTCACCTGGCTTATCAATTGGAGCCGCAAAGGCCAGATAGTCGCTCATGAAACGATTGCGTAGAACCAGAGAGATATCAAAAGGCTCAACTAAATATTTTTTATTTAAAGGAAGATCGCCAAGTTTTTTCTCACCGGCTAATTCGTCAACTGCTACCCATTCAAATCCCATTTCCACTAAGATGCGGATGAGGTCGAGATCGACTGCCATCTCAGGCGGGAAAAATCCTCGTGGGCGATAAATATCACCAAAGAGAGCTCGGTTTGTTTCAGTGTTGAGGCGGATTTGACGACGTACCTCATCAGCTGGCAGGAGGGGTAAAATCGGGTGGTATTTTGCGCTGCCAGTAAATTCAATTTGTCCTCGTTCAGCCAAGCTGCGTAATCCATCAATAACATCGAGGTAGCCATGTCGAGCAAGTTGCTCAGTCAACGAGGCGTTGATGTTTAGCGTAATCTTAATCTTGGGATTTCGCGTTAAAATATCCACTAAAGGTCGATAGCTTTCACTCACTACTTTAGCAATGACGCGAGCATCCCAGTGCGGAGGTTGATAAATATGTAGGAGGGCGGCCCAGCGCATTATGTTGTCCCCTTCTTTCGTGCCCGTTTATGTCGATAAGCTAAGCGATATAACTGCGCATATTTTTTTGCTGGCACCTCCCATGAGTATGACGTTTTCATAGCTCGCCAGGTGAGGTGTTCCCAGACCTGTGCATAGCGATAGGTTTCGAGGGCTCGGACAATAGCGATGAGAAAATCTTCCTTGGTATATCCAGAAAATACAAAGCCAATACCTTTTTGCGTCTTTGGATTGAAATTGGTAATAGTGTCAGAGAGCCCGCCTGTTTCTCGGACAATCGGAATAGAGCCGTATCGTAAACTGATCATTTGGGAAATTCCACATGGCTCATAGCGCGAGGGCATGAGGAACATGTCAGAGCCAGCATAGGTAAGCGAAGCGAGCTCCTCGGTAAAAGGAGAGTAAAAGCCAATCCGCTTAGGATATTTTTTTGCTAAGCGCTTAAAGAAGCGCACATAATCCGGATGTCCACTTCCCACAATAACGAGCTGCAGAGGCAGCTTCACGAGCACGTAGGCAATTTCACGTAGCAGGTTAAATCCCTTTTGCTCACTTAAGCGATTCACTACCCCGATGAGCGGGATATCAGCTTTTTGCTCTAGGCCAACCTTACGCTGCAAGGCGTTTTTGTTGAGCTGTTTTTTATCGAGCTGGTTCCAGTCGTAGTTTACCGGGATGTTTTTATCATACACCGGATTATATACGGTGTAGTCAATGCCATTTACAATGCCGTAGACATCTTCTTCTCGACGTCGGAGTATTCCATCAAGGTCTTGGCCAAATTCTGGGGTGAGGATTTCTTCAGCATAGCGCTCACTTACCGTGTTGATGATGTCGGCGTTGAGTAAGGCGCGTTTGGCAAAGTTTACTCGATTCAACTTCTTCGTCGGTGTTTCAGGGGGTACGCCGCGTCCGTCATCTTGCTGCTTTGGCGGCACCTTCCACCAGTCTGATCCGAATTGGAAAGGTAGGTTGTGAATCGTGTAGAGTGTTGCGATTGAGCGGAGAGATGGGTCGTGATTAAATTTTTGCTTGAGGTAGTTTGGTATTAACCCGGTGTGCCAATCATGGCAGTGAACGACATGAGGCCGGTTATTCATTTCTTTAATAAAGCGTACAACGGCCTTACAAAAGAACATGAAGCGAGTGTTGTCGTTTGGGTAGCCATAGAGTCGCGAACGACCAAAGAGTTCGTGATTGGCAACAAAGTAGATTGTTAAGCCTGGTGAAAATTCAGTTTGATAGATAGTCGCTCCAAAGTTTTTACTCCCCACACTAATGCGGAAGCGATCCACCTCAGTCATGGGAATATTTTGCTTTTTCATGAAGCCGTAGCAGGGCATGATAATACTGACGCTATGGCCCTGGTGTACTAATTCTTTTGGTAGCGCATGTACTACGTCAGCCAGGCCCCCGGTTTTGGCATAGGGAGCCACTTCTGCAGCTACGTTCATGATGCGAAGTTTACGCTTCATTTGGGAGAAGTTTTAAACTATGAGCAGCCAAGAGAAAGAGTGCGTGACTCCAGGCAAAAGGAGTAATGCCGATACGAAAATCTTTAAACATTTGTTCTGGGAGTTCTTCATGCACGCGTTCTAATACCCATTGGAAGTAAGCCCGCGCCTTTGCCTCATCGCCTTGTTCAACAAAATAGATGCTCATCCAAAAATTAAGAGCTGGCCAAATACCACCACCATCTTCTGCATCCCCTTCGCTGTCGTGGTAATCATATTGGAAGCGGTGCACTCCACCACCATCAATAAGCACCTCTTCAATGCGTTCGACAGCTGCCTGCATGCGTTTCTCTTTTGCCTCGTAAATATGATAAGGCCAGCAAAGTCCGAGAGTTAGACTATCAATGCTTGTATCATTATGTTTACCAAGCGCGCGATGAAAAGTCTTTTTGTTTTCATCCCAGGCATTATTTATATGCTCACGCATTTGCCCGGCAATAGCTTTCCATCGCCGTTGCTTATAGCGAGCGGCCGCACGTTCAAGCCCATGTGCACAGGCGGCTAGGGCATATGTAAAGCGCTGATTCATCTCAGGCGCTCCTATGTGATGATGTTCCCCCCATACCTCATTAGTAGTACGCGAAAATCCATTTTTTTTCCAGTGCTGAGTAATTCCTTGCACGAGCAGGCTTACTAATTCCTTCATATGAGCCAGCTCCTCTGGATGTCGTTCAATATAGGCATCAATACTCCAGAGCATGGCGCCGTTTTGTTCGGGTGCAAATCGGGCTGGCGAATGGGTTGCTTTTCCCTCCCAATCATAGGCATTACTTAAGGCTCCGTTATTCTCCTCATTCTCTAGAGTTTTTTTAACCCAAGCAAAAAATTCTGGAGCAAGCTCTAAACCAACAAAAGGTGCTGCCACAGTAACAAAAGCAGCGTGATGAGGTATTACCAGTTTACTATCAGGAGAGATAGTGATAGCCCCATTTGTCTGCACACATTCACGAAAGATTCGCTCGGTGGCATGAATGAGCTGTTCACTTTGTTGTTTCATCGAACTCATGTAGGTATTTTTGTGTGGGCGGCACAGATGGCGATTGCCAGTGCGTCTGCCGCATCATCGCTGGCGATTTTTTCCTCTACTTTGAGGAGGCGTTCTACCATCTGCTGTACTTGATCTTTATTTGCTTGTCCGTAGCCGGTTAAGGCTAGTTTTACTTCTACTGGTGTAAATTCTTGTATTTCTGCACCGTATTCTTGTGCAATCAGGAGTACTACTCCCCGTGCTTCACTTACCCCGAGGGCTGTCTTGGTGTTTTTTGCAAAGAAAAGTTTTTCTACTGCGATGAGGTCAGGTTGATAGCGTTGTAAAATGCTGCGTAGCTCTTGGGCAATCTTAGCTAGCCGGACTGGTGCTTCTTCTTTCGCCGGTGTTTCGATGCAGCCGTAGCTTTCACAGTGGAGCGTCCGATCTTTTTCCTCCAGCACTCCGTAACCGAGTCGTCCATAGCCAGGGTCAATTCCGAGAATGCGACGTGACTTATTGGGCATTGGTGAAGACGGCGTCAACGTCATCAAGCTCTTCAAGAGCGTCAATTAAGGTGTGCATTTGTCCAGAAGCTTTTTCATCTAGCGCTACAGTAGTGTTTGGCACATATTCGAGTCCAGCTTCGGCAATTGCGATATTTTGTTTGTGAAGTGCACTTTGTACTTCAGCCAGACCTGACACGGCGGTGAAGATTGTTAGTCCCTCTTCAGATTGAGCTATATCCTCCGCTCCTGCATCAACGAGTTCTAGGCTTAAGGTGTCGATATCTTTTTCCTGCACATGCTCTTGTTCGACGCGGATGACGCCTTTGAGCGTGAAGTTCCATACCACACTTCCTGCTGCTCCCAAATTGCCATTGTATTTATTGAGCGTCGTCCGTACCTCGCTTGCGCTTCGATTCTTATTATCACTGAGCACGCGTATAACGAGTGCAGCGCCACCCGGGCCATAGGCTTCGTAGGTGATCTCCTCAATAATCTGTCCTTCAAGTTCACCAGCACCCCGTTTCACTGCTCGGTCAATATTGTCATTGGGCATATTGGCGGCTCGAGCACGATCTATAGCTAAACGGAGACGAAAATTCATGTCAGGATCTTTTCCATCTCTGGCAGCTACCGCAATATTATTAGCGAGTTTAGTAAAAAGACTGCTGCGTTTTACATCCGCCGCACCTTTTTGTCGTTTAATTTGTGACCACTTGGAATGTCCGGACATAGCTTGATGAGCGGAGACTTCATCACTAAAAGCGCCATCTCCCCGTGAGTTCCTTGCTATTACTATACCAAAAAAAAGCCGAACGGTCAATATACTTTCCTTTTCTTTGCCCATAAAGACTGATACTATTTAATGCATGATGACACTACAACAAAAAGTCCAAAGACTTGATAAGCAACAAATGTTAAGTTCGCTCGATGCTTTTCCTGATCAGATTGCACAAGCCTGGGACGAATCCTCACGCATAGCTGTGCCTGCTAGTTATCGTGCAGTGAAAAAAATTGTGGTGGCTGGTATGGGTGGCTCTGCATTTCCAGCTCGGATCGCAGCGGATTTTTTGCGTCCCTCATCAAAAGCGACTTTTGAGGTAATAGAGCAGTACGATATTCCAGCCTATGTTGGTCCTGATACTCTCGTAATCGCCTCAAGTTATTCAGGCGGTACGGAAGAAAGTGTGAGCGCGCTTCGTCAGGCTCGACAACGTGGCGCCAAACTCATGGTTATTTCCTCGGGTGGGACATTGGCCAAGTTGGCTACGCAATGGAAAATTCCCGCCTATATTTTTGATGCACGGTATAATCCATCCCAGCAACCTCGCATGGGTACTGGATACATGCTTTTTGGTATTATGGGGCTACTTGCGGCTGCTGGGCAGCTACGTGTATCTACTCCAGAATTACATCGCGCAATAGAGAAGGCTCGACGAGCTGGTAAACAATGGTCAGTGCAGGCGCCTCAACAACGAAATACTACTCTGCAGTTAGCCAAGAAGTTGTGCACTCGCATCCCGCTTATTGTGGGGAGCGAGCACTTAGAAAATGTAGCCCTGGCCTATCGAAATCGCTTCCATGAAAACAGTAAGCATTTTGCGCTACATTTCCCTATCCCAGGATTAAATCACCACCTCATGGAGGGCTTAGCGCATCCTAAAGTAGCCCTGCATGTACTCATGCTTCGTTCAAAGTTTTTACATGCTCGAAATGAAAAACGTTACGGTATTAGTAAAAAGGTTTTTCAACGACAGCACTTTAGCGTTGATGATGTGAAGGTTTCTGCTCAGTCGCGCTTAGAAGAGATAGTTTTACACCTCACCTTTAGTGGCTATCTCAGCTTCTGGCTCGCTATGGAGCATGACATAGATCCATCGCCGATTCCTTGGGTGGATTATTTCAAAGCGCAGCTGAAGTAAATTCGCTAATCAGCAGTTCGCCGTGTAGGCATGAGAATGCTATACTTTAGCGTATGGAAAAGGAGGCTTGGTGGTATAAAATCTATCGTATCTTTTGCCGGACGCCCTTTCTGACCGGTCTGCTTATCATGATGATTGCCCTGGTCATTGCATCGTATTTGCAATTGCATGATGCTTTTGCTGATCCTGATTCTTTTTATCATGCTCGGATGGCAACCCTGGTAGCTGACAAAGGTTTTTTTACGCAGTTTCCCTGGCTGCCTTTTACATCCCTGAGTGAGAATTACATTAATCAGCATTTTCTTTATCACGTTATTCTCATCCCGTTTGTTTCTATAGCTGATCCACTGGTCGGGATAAAAGTCGCCACTATTTTACTCACTGCAGTGATGGCTGGCATGTTCTATGGCCTCCTTCGTTCCTTCCAAGTGCGATGGGCATTTGTATTTACCTTGTTGCTTTTGTTTGTGAATCCATTCATGTTTCGGATGGGTTTACCAAAAGCGCCTGTTCTGGGAGTGACACTTCTTTTGGCTGGTTTATGGTTGGTGTTTCACTTCCGAGCAAAGTGGGCTTTTGTGTACTCATGGATTTTTGTTTGGGTATACGGCGGATTTTCCCTGCTGCTTGTTTGTACAGCGGTGTTTTGCCTGGTGGGCTTAGTCCGTTATTGGATACTCCATCAGAGTGATTCTCGTTCTCTCCTTACTCGTCTGCATGAGCAGTATGATCGTTGGCGACACCATGAAGCTTCTTGGCGTCTTTACATCACCATAGGTTTGGCGGTTGGGGGTGGGATGCTGGCAGGTCTATTGCTTAATCCTAGCTTCCCGCACAACATTCGATTTTACGAATACCAGCTTTTTAAGATTGGCATTATTAATGCGCAACATAGCATTGGCGTAGGCGGAGAGTGGTATCCGTATCACATCGGTGAGCTTATTCCTACCACCATCTTTGTTTCTATTGTGGTGGTGTTAGGGATATTCGGTATGGCTCTGCAATTACGAAAGCAGTCTGTCCGCTCCTGGACCCTCTTCTTGCTAACCATTTTCTTTTTCCTGCTTACCCTGAAGTCCAAGCGCTACGTTGAATACTATGTGCCGATTGGTATGTTGTTTGGAGCTTTTTCCATCAGCGACGCACTCTCTGGTAAGGCAGGTAAAGCGCTTTTGCGAGATGTTGTGGCCGGGTGGCGTCATAGCGTCCTTTCAAAAACGGTCGCAGTGATAATCCTCGCCTATGTTGTTATAGGAGTGGTTGGCGTGGGTGTACGTGACTTGCGAAATGTGCGACGCGACCTAGCGGGTGGGCAAGATGCCTCAACCCTGTCTGGTGTTGGCACTTGGTTAAAAGCAAATGCCCCATCAGACGAGATTGTCGTACATAGTGACTGGGATGAGTTTCCACTCCTTTTTTACTATGATCCATCACATCGCTATATTGCTGGTTTAGATCCAACCTTTTTGTATGCCCACGATGAAGATCGCTATTGGGCTTGGGTTGATTTAACCACCGGGAAGTCAGATCCGAGCACGGTGAGTACCACTCTACGTGATACTTTTCATGCATCGTACGTAGTTGTTACTAAAGATCATGTAGCTATGGATCGTTTAGTAGATGGTACAGAGGGGGTCTCACTGGTCTACGAAGACAAGGAGGCTAAGATTTATGCAGTTGCTCCGTAAATGAACGGAATCACGATTCGACGTTTTACTTTTGTTCTCATTCTTCTCCTCGTGCTTTATGTGATGGCCGAGGTTTTTTCAGGTCAGCAGGCCTTTAGTTATTTCTTTTCCCCCACACCACTTTTCTGGTTTGGCATCCTGCCTTTGTTGCTGGTGTTTGCGTATGGATTAAGTCTTATCTTTGCCCCATCAGCAGATGAGATGCGAACAAGGATCGTCCTTATCTTAAGCATAGGCATCCTAGTGACCGTCTGTACCTTGCAGATGCTGGTACGACCTTATCGTCCACTAGAAGCATATGTGCACGATGGTGCAATCCAGACTGAGGAAGCGAGTCATTTTCTCCTACAGGGTAAAAATCCTTATGCGAGTGATTATCGTGGTACAGCTTTTGGTGTGTTCCCTGATCGTTTTTCTGATAGCACGCGACCCAATCCAGCCTGGGAGCACTATGTGTATTTACCAGGCTCTTTCCTTATCGTGGCGCCGTGGCAATGGAGCCTAGAGCGATTTACTGGTTGGTTTGATGTACGTGCGCTGTACTTACTTTTTTGGATTGCCTTCCTCTTACTCTTAGCAAAAACCGTGCAAGCTCCTTGGAGAGATCTAGCAATTATCCTTACTGCGTTGAATCCATTTATGTTGAAGTTTATTGTGGCTGGGTTGAATGACATCACCGTATTGCTTTTCCTCTTCCTCGCAGCCCTAGCGCTTTATCGAGGCAGATACACGAGCTCGGGATTTGCTCTGGTTTTTGCTTTACTGATGAAGCAGTCCGCCTGGCTCTTTGTGCCATTTTACCTCGTAGCAGTATGGCAGCGCCGGAAACCAGGTCCTTGGCGGCAAGTATATCGTCCATTATTTCCTTCGCTACTTCTCCTTATTGTGGTTATGGGTTTTTTCTTTCTCTGGTCGCCAGGAGCTTTTTATGATGACGTTTGGAAGTATGCAAACGGCAGCGCTGAGTTGAGTTATCCAGCATCAGGTTTAGGTATTGCCCAGTGGATGGCAACTTTTCATGTTATTGATCCCTACGGACATTTCCCATTTTGGGTTTTTTCTCTCTGCATTGGAATCCCGAGTTTTCTCCTTTTATTGAGGAAGAGTCGACTAGACATTTCCCTGCAAAATATCTTCTGGTACTATGGATTTACCCTGCTTGTTTTTTGGTTTTTTGCCCGGTATTTTAATGACACACACCTGGGTTACCTCGCGCTTGTTTTCCTATTAGCAGCCCTGCCTTATACTTCATCAGGGTCGAGCGATCAGTCCAAATCCGTATCTTCATGAGCGCCTTGCCAAAAGCTAGCATTATCCTGCCAACCTATAATGAAAAGGAGAACATTGAGGCGTGCCTTCGACAGATTGCCCGCTTGCAGCTGGTTGTCGAGATAATTGTGGTTGACGATGCTTCGCCAGATGGGACCGCTCAGCTTGTTCGTTCGCTGGCTGCTCACTATCCAGTCAGGGTTATTGAGCGAACAGGTAAGTTAGGCCTTGCTTCTGCACTGATGGCTGGTATGGAAGAGGCCAGATCAGAAATTTTTATTTGCATGGATGCCGATCTTTCGCATGATACGGCAATTATTCCGCAGATGATTAGGGCGGTGCAGTTAGGTAATGACGTGGCTATCGGTTCACGCTTTGTTAGTGGCGGCGGTATGTTAGGTTGGCCTCTGCGACGCCAAGCCATGAGTTGGTTTGCTACTAGGATTGCTCAGGTGATGCTCGGTATTCGAGAGCGTGATCCTATGAGCGGATATTTTGCCGTACGACGAGATGTGTATACACGCATTGCACATACTTTACGTCCGCGCGGGTATAAACTTTTAGTAGAGATTTTGGTTCGAGCGCGTCCACTTCAGACCACAGAAATCGGCTATGTTTTTCAGGATCGCCAATATGGCAAGAGTAAAATTTCATTCACGATTGCTCGTGAATACGCTCAAATGATTCTTGCATTATTGTTTCGCTCTCAGAAGTAATGCAGTTTTTTTCTCTTCACCCAGATGCTGAAAAAATGCCACGTCGTTGGTTTTGGTGGATAGCCCTCGCTTTAGTTATTCTCACAACGTTCCCTTACCTCTACGCGTGGATGATGCAGGCAGATGGGATGATTTTTACCGGAGGACATACACTGGCTCCAGGTGATTTGCCGGTCTATTTTTCCTACATAGAACAGGTAAAACAGGGACAGGTGATGCTTAGGGATTTGTTTACTGCTGAGCCGCATGACGCTTTTATTTTCAGTCCAATCTGGATTGTTGTTGGATATATGGCAAAGTGGCTGCACCTTTCCGCATTAGTAAGTTTTCATTTAGCCCGAATCCTCCTCATCCCCTTACTCCTATGGTCGAGCGAAATTTTCTTACGCAATTTTCTTCCGGCATGGCGTGAGCGTAAATTTGCTATTTTGCTTTTTCTTTTTGCTGCAGGATTTGGAGCAATTGCATATCCTTTTATTAAATACATTTTTGGATTTATTGAGTGGGCGATTTGGCCGATGGATCTCTGGGTAAGTGAAGCGTATACATTTTTAACGATGTATCAGAGCCCGCATTTTATTTTAGCCACCTCATTACTTATTCTCATTTTTCATTGGTATTACCTCGGGGTGCAGCAAAAGCAAATACAGTATTTTTTGCAAAGCGGCCTGTCGCTTTTTTTACTTATGAGCTTTCACCCCTTTCACTTACCAACAGTGATAGGGGTTTTTGTGCTTTTTATACTCTTCACTTTTTTATGGCAGCGGGATAAAACGGCACGGGCTTTGTGGGGGGCGCTTCTTGTAGGAGGACTAGCGCTGCCAATGATTTTCTACCAAGTTGGGATAATACTTTTTGACCCAATTGCGAATAGCCGAGCGGCTCAGAATGTGAATACTATGCCATTCTTTTTTACCACACTTATTAGCTATGGCGCTCTTATTCCGCTGGCCCTTCTTGCTTTGTTTCAACTAGGTCGTGATCGAAGCACCTACGCAATGCCGCTTGCGTGGTTGTTTGGGCAAGCATGTATTTTCTTTTTGCCGATTAGTTTTAGTCGCCGCCTAACTGAAGGTTGGATGCTCCCCCTAGCTTTATTTGCTTTTATTGGTCTTCGTATAGTATTCAAGCGATTTCCATTAGTAAGCTGGTCTCGCTATGTAGCCACTCCAATGCTGGCCGTAGTAGTGTTTAGTCTTTCGCCGATTGCTTTAGTGGGCATGGATGTACATCTTTGGACGAATGATACTTTTCGTCAGCCGCCATACCACCTCTACGTCGATCAATCTTATCAAGATATGAGTGACTGGATGAAAACACACACCGATACTCGTGCAGTTTTTGCAGCTGGGAAAATTGGCAATCTCTATATACCAGCTTGGGCGGGTCGGGCAGTGGTATTTGGACACCCGATTGAAACCTTGCATTACAATGACAAATCAGATGGTTTTATTGTAGCGCGCCAAAGTGGAAATACTGCCCTTGAAAGATGGTTGCGAGAGCAGAGTGTGGATTATTTACTATGGGGTGAATTTGATACGCGGAATAGTGTGGCTGATCCAAGCGCGATTTCTGCACTTCAGACAGTATACCAATCAGGCGAGCTTACTCTGTATCGCTTGCGTCCGGTAGAATAAGATTTCCGAGATTAAGGTGGCCCAAGGAGTCGTGTTCATCGTAGCGAGGCACGATAGAGCGTTGGGTATCCAAACTTAATCGACCCCGAATCGACATCACATCCATTGCTATCTGGGTATCACTTTGGGCGAAGTCGGTCGGGATGAGAAATTGGTGTTGCGTAATCATTGGAGTATCTAATGGCCACTCTGATTGCGGCCAGAGCGGGGCGATGGGATATTCTTTTTGATACACTGCGCCGTCTCCCCGAGTCAGTGTGAGTAGTACGGTATTATGACGCGTTGTTATTTCATGCTGAGACCAGATAAACGAGAGCGGGAGGGTGAGGTAGTTGTGCGTGTTAATATGCACATATTCACTTTGAAGTTTGTTGATTCCTTCATTATTCTCCCAGGAGTGCAAGATGAGTCCGTTGCTTGTCTGAAAGAGGCTTTGTCTTAGTTGATCTTCATTTCCAATACGCACTAATTCTTTTTGGGATGTAGTATGGGTGTTTGTATAGAGCAAGAGATCGTCAACCATGAGATTGAGCTGAAGCTTTCTTTCTTCAATGAGATCGCGGAAGCGCTGGGCACCACCTTTGTAGTCGGTATTATCTTCCGGATAGACTGATTGATAGGTAACAAAATCACTTTGGTCTATGAGCAGCGTTTGGATGCTAGGGTCAAGTGGGAAACTTTCATCGCTATATTGTTGCCGGCCAATAAAAAGATAGTGCAAGGAGTACAACACGGGTCGAGTGGCTGTCCATGAAATAAAGCGATATCCAGTTGCGAGAGGTGTGGTATCGGGTACAATGTTGAGCACATCTCTGGCTAACTGTTCATGTTCACGTTGCGTATCTGGTCGATACCAGGTTTGTGCCAGGCCGCGAATCGGACCGATTACGATGAAGCAATATATTGCCACAACAGCGAGTACGCTAACAATAACCCCGGCGTATTCTTGGATAAATTTTCCTCGTCGAGTTTTTCCCATTTCACTACGAAGTTTGTGTATTGCCTCAATAGAGCCAATCCAGAGAAATGGTAAGAACAAACTCACGTAGTGCATTTCTAGTGAGATTTCTCGCGCAACTCCTGAGAGAGAAAGTTGTAAGTAGATAGGTAAGATCGGGATAAGCCAACGAAGTCGGAAGATTGGCAAATAGGCAAAAGGGAGTCCTAGGCCTAGCAAGAAAGCAAGCGCTTGCGGATGAAGCACGCGTTGGAGTACGAGCCAGGGATGTCCAAAAAAGTTTCCGATAATAGAAACAAGATCGGGGCCGAGCCATCCATAGTATTTGAGAAATTTATATTCACCCAAAGTGCCCAAGGATCCAGCGAGATAAATACTACATCCAAACCAGGCAGCGCTAACCAAAAAGGTGGGTAGCCACCATTTCCAATTCCTCCGCTCAATTGCAGCCACAATACCAATGCCAAATACTACAAAGGCAACATCTTCTCGTACGAGCAAGGCCAAAGCCAGCCAAAGCCAATGCCACTTGAGTGATTTAGTGATGTAGGTTTGTAGTGCCGCAAGTAAGATTGGAATTGCAAAAGCTAACATGTGAAATTCATACATGTTTGCATTCCAGAGGAAAGGCGAAAAAAGGTAGGCTGCACTTAAACCTAGAGCCCAGTTACCATTTAGTTTTTTGCGTGCAAGGCGAAATATAGGGATAGCGCCTAAAGCCAACACAAGGCTTTGTGCGGCCAAGAGCCAGAGTGGATGAGCCACAATCCAAAAAAGAGGCACAAGGAGTAATAGTAAAAATTCAACATGGTCACCCAAGTAGGAGTGCGGGTGAATGGTGAAGCCAAAGAAATTCCCTTGGCTGGTTTCTGATACTACTTGAGTGTAAATACCCAAATCGAGTCCGTTATAGGCCAGACTTTGCCATTTTACGTATTGACCTGCAAAAGAGATAACAATCATACAGATCATCATTCCTAGCAGCCAGGCCTGTGTTCTATCCGGTATTTTAGACATATGCGTTCATAGTGTAGCGGAGTCAGCCAAAAGCACAAAACCTCCCCAAATATGGAGAGGTCTGTGTTTTGATTCTAGTGTAGCCTAAGTGGTAACGTTCGCCGTTGTATTTGCGACGAAGATGACAATAGCCCAAGCCAACAAGATGATGATAAGACCAATTACTGCAGCGGTGATAATACGCTTGGCTTGATCAACTTTATCTTCAGCACCTCCGGCAGTCATCCAGGTAAAGCCACCAAAAATAATCATAACAACGGCTACTAATGAAAGGATACCAAGCACCCATTGAATGATGTTGATGACGGTGTCCTTCAAATCAGCGGTACCGAGACCGATTGATCCACCAATATTTTCGATCGTAAAGGCGGTTGATTGAGCTGCTACAGTAGAAGGCAGTAATACCAAGGTAAGTCCGAGTAGCGCTAAGGGAAGAAATCGTTTTATGGTCATTCTGACATTCACCTCCTTTACCTAAAGATGTAATGCATTCAGTATACCATGAAAAATAAAAGTTGCGCAGAAAAAGCAAAAGCCCTCGTATAAGGTAGGGCTTTTGCAGAATTTGCGAAGTGTACGCTAGGCGGTAACGTTTGAGGTTGTGTTTGCAACGAATACAACAATTGCCCAGGCGAGTAACACAATAATCAAACCGACTACGGCTGAAGATATAATCTTCTTGGCCTTTTCCACCTTTTCGTCGTTTCCACCAGCAGTCATCCACTGGAAACCGCCAATGATGATCATAACGACAGCGATTAAGGCGACAATACCAAGCACCCATTGAATGATGTTGATGACGGTGTCCTTCAAATCAGCGGTACCGAGACCGACGGATCCTCCAACGTTTTCAACGGTGAAAGCAGATTGGGCTGATGCAAGCATTGGCATAGCAACGAGCGCCAAAGTACCGACTGCGATTAAAGCTTTCTTCATGTATATTCACCCCCTCTTCTTCTCAAAGATATATACTACTATAGCATAGTAAGGCTTTTTTGAATAAAAACATACCCAGCAGTGAGCTGGGTATGTTCTAAAAGTCCAAATACGTGATTGGATTAGGTAGTGACATTCGCCGTTGTATTTGCGACGAAGATGACAATAGCCCAAGCCAACAAGATGATAATAAGACCAATTACCGCGGCTGAGATAATCTTCTTGGCCTTTTCCACCTTTTCGTCGTTTCCACCAGCAGTCATCCACTGGAAACCACCAATGATGATCATAACGACAGCAACGAGTGCGAGGATACCAAGCACCCATTGAATGATGTTGATGACGGTATCTTTGAGGTCAGCAGTACCGAGACCAACTGATCCACCGATGTTTTCTACGGTGAAAGCAGATTGGGCGGAAACAAGCAACGGAAGTGCTAGTATAGCAAATGCTGCTAGTGTGCCGAGCAGTCGTGTACGTTGTTTCATGTGTTTCTCACCCCCTTTCAATTGTGAAGTGTTCCTTCACCTTATGTCGAATATAGCGTACCTCTCTCTTCCTACTTCGTCAAACCTAGTTAGTAACCCCGTTAATTGCATCAATCACTGATTTGAGGAGTATCCAACTGCCGAGAATTACTAAAATACCAAGAATTGACCACACTAAGGTTTCTTTTCCTTTTTGAATTCGATCAGCATTACCCGCAGAAGTAAGCATGAGAAAGCCTCCCCAAATAAACATCACCATGCCAAAGACACCTAAGCCGGCCAGAATAAGGCGCATGAGGTTTACAAAGAGACAAATTAAGTTACCACACGAAATCGGGTTAGGTATGGCTACAGCCGAGCCGCTTTGCGCAAAGGCGCTCAGCGGCATGAGGACGAGTCCGGCGATCATGAGAATAAGTGGTAAGCGTTTTTTTCGTAGTGTATTCATATGCAATAGAAAATTAACTTGGTCCTTCACAGTCAAAGTCGTAACTCGCACAGCTATCTGGTAGGAAGGTCCAACCATTCTGGTTACAGTAGGCCTCTGGAATTTGATCATAACAAAGACTCGGTTCATCAGGATTGATGCAGCAACCTAGCGGGACTGAACAATCATACGCAGTAGAAGTGTTGAGTAGGGTGCTCCAATCATCGGCATTCACTACCCCGTCTTCAATAATTCCACTGCGCCAATTCACTCTCTGGAATTGTCGGAGCCCACTTTCAGTGTTTGAACCAAAACAGCCGTCTATTCCTCCAGGGTTACAAGCTCGCTGAGTAAGTATGCTTTGCAAACGAGTAACAGGTCCATCGCTTCCATCAATCGGGTCTGAACAGTTTATATGAAGATTGTTTTGTCCACACTGAGATTGGTCGTAATTTTTTATATAGGTCTGTCGACAAGTTTCGGTCTGACCAAACCAAGGGGCTAGGAAGTTAGGATCATTAGGAAAAACAAAGCCTTGGTTACTGCCAGTTGTAGCAACAATATAGAAACCAATAACGGCCCACGCAGTCAGCATGATAATCACTCCCATAGTGGTGCCCCAGAGAATTTTTTTACCCTGCTCGACATTCTCGCTCCGACCGCCGGCAGTTAAGAATTGGAAGCCCGCGTACATGTAGAAGAAAACAGCCAGGGCACCCATAATAGCCAAGCCCCAGTTTGCGAGATTCACAAAGAGCTGAATGAAGTCATTGAAACCACAGCTCCGGTTGACCATTACCTGTTCGATATCACCGTGTACAGTTTGTATGTAATCATTTGGATCAATACAATTGTTTGTTCCATCTGGGCAATCGAGATCTCCATTGAGCTCAACTTTGTAAAGTGTTTTTTCGCAGTTTGGTAAGATCTCCGCTCGGGCAGGTATTACTGCGCCAAGTACAATAAGCATGCTTAAACCCGAGATGATCCAGAATCGAGTTGAGGGTAAACGTAACATGCGTTATTCAGTAAAGGTGAGCTGCACTTGTTTAGCAGCTTGGCTTAAAGCCTCCAACGGCAACTTTGTTTTTTCAGCAACAACGGTGATGAGTTGCTTGAGATAGCCTTCAGTTTGTGTCCAGCTGTTTCCATGATACCAATTTTGCGCAGTGAGCGCTTGATTGGCAAAGACTTGTAAGGCCGGCACATTCACTTGTTGTGCTAATATTTTTCGGAGAGGAGAAATACGTCCGCTGGCGTTGAGATATGCCTCGACGACGCCTGACTGACTCATGTATTGCACAAAATTCCAAGCCTCATTGCTATGAGCGGAATTTTTTGCCACTGTCTGCACCCAGTATTTTGCGTAGTTAATTTTTGTACGCGTTCCCGTGCTGCCGCTGGTGTCGGTTCCATCGGTATTGATGTGGAACATTGGCACGATGTCATAGCGGAGTGCCGGGTTTTGCTCCTGAATTGTTGCCTGGTCAGCTAAGGTGCCAATTAAGTAGGCAGTCTTACCTTCGATAAAACTATCAATTGAGTGTGAGCTATCCCCTGACCAGCTGTAGACTGCTTTTGTTTCGTCAGAGAAGTCGGTGTAGAAATCAACAGCTCGTTCACCCGCGTTATATTCTTTTGTTCCCTGATCAAATTGCACACGTGTTCCAGTTGGGTCAGTCATTTGTGTACCGTTTTGCATCATGAGCAGTGAGAGTATTTCAGCTGAGTAGGAAACATTTTCAGCCGTTCCAAGTGCGATCCCAGATTGAATAATATTATTTTGCGCATCAAAAATAGTGAGATCAGGTACTTGGGAAATAAGCTCTTGCCAGGTTGTTGCCGGTGAAACAATATTAGCAGTGTTTAGAAGGTTGCGATTAACGTAGACTGCTAAGGTGTCTACGCTTAATGGGAGTGCATATATTTGTCCATCTCGGATAACATCGCTGGCAATAACATCTACATAGTCATTACTGAGGCGGGCCGGGGTGATAGAGCTTGAAGTGACCGGTGTAATCACAAGCTGCCTACTGAGAAGCACGCGTTTGTTCTGATATTGATAGACCTGTGTTGCCTCAGGTAATGGGGCAATAAAGTCAGCATATTCTCCAACCTCTGCATTAGGGAGAGAAAAAATATCAGGCCCGTCCCCACGTGCCCATGCTTGAATAAGTGCCTCACCATAATCTTGAGCACGCTTTTGTACGACCTCGATGGTAATGTAGGGGTGGGCTTGCTGATATGCTGCGATCACGTCAGTAAAGGCGCTTGTGTCATCTTGTACTGTCCAAAAGGTTAATGGTACGTCCTGTACATTTGGCTGTGGTTTATTAATAACCCCGGACACGATAATAAATACGGCCAGAACCGGTATGAGTACGATACCTATGAGAATGACGTAACGTCGCATGTTCCCCCTTAGACTAATTTTTTGAGATAGGCGCGGAATTCTTTACGCAGCTCTGGTCGCTTAAGCGCAAAAGAAACATTTGCTTTTAACCAGCCTAGCTTAGAACCAAGATCAAATACTTCACCATTAAGCTCACAACCAAAGACGGCATGTTTTTTGTTATAAAGGTCTACGGCATCTGGCAGCCATATTTCTCCATCTTTGCCGCGTCGTACTTTGCGTAAGTATTCAAAAATTATCGGAGGGAAAACAAAGCCTTTTAATGAGGCGAGCTGAGAAGGTGCTTGTGCGAGAGTTGGCTTCTCAATAACCTGAGAGACTTCGTAGATATGTTCACGGATGTGGTTGACTTTGGCAATGCCGTACTTTGTTACATCTTTTTTCTCTACGTGTAAGAGGCCCATAACTGGCGCTTGAAATTCCTCGTAGACCTGAATCATTTCCTTGATAGAATTTTTTTTGGAAACAATTAAGTCATCCGGGTAGAGTAAAACAAAAGGTTCGTTTCCAATCGCTGCTTCAGCCATTAAGGTGGCATGACCATTTCCGAGCGGCTGAGGTTGTCGAACGTAAATAAAATTTGCCAGACGTTGAATCCGTGTAATGCTCTCTAGTTGCGCATGTTTCTTTTGCTGGCGTAATCGATTTTCCAGGTCAGTATTTGCATCAAAGTGATCCTCAATTGCTCTTTTGCTGGATCCCGTAATGAGCACAATATCTTCAATACCGGCATTAATGGCTTCCTCAACACTTAGCTGAACAGCTGGCGTGTCAATAACTGGAAGCATTTCTTTTGGCTGTGCTTTGGTGGCAGGCAAAAATCGGGTACCATACCCGGCCACCAGAATCACTGCTTTTCGTACAAGTTTTTTTGTTCCGTTTGCTTTCATTACGCGAATATTATACAAGATATTTTAAGAAAAGACAATGTGAATGCCATGTTCACACGGGCTAGGCGAAAGTTTTTTTTCCTAGAGCTTATGCCTGAGCAAAATGCCGCGCTCTTCCGACGATCACCCGCAAACAATGTGGTACTACTTCTATTTGGGCTGGAGTTTTTACTATCCCTTCCCCGTCCACTACCAGAGGGACGCTGGCATCGCGACACGTCACTTTTACTTTGCGGAATGGGAAAATGCTAGGGTGATCAGACTGTCCACGAAGCGAGGTAAAGAAACCTTTTTTCGGCGAGGCTGAAACAATTGCCTCAAGCGTTCCATCTGATGGGTCGCCTGCTTTTCCCCTTTCATCTTGCATAGGAAGAAAGTTAGCAATTTGAATTTTAGCTTCCGGGTCTTGAAGAGAGATTGTGTACCCTTGATCACTTTCAAGTTGCACCGCATTGCTCTGAATATCGAGTGAGCGTAAAAAGTATTGAGAGTTTATTCGGCCGAGATCGAGTGATTGAATAACTCGTTTCGAAAGTGTATCGCAAGCAGCCTCTCCGTGCGGAATACCAAGCATGTCAGCTATTTCTAATTTTGTACCGAGAGGAATAATTCCCAAGGTAACCTTTTCTTCGGCTACATAGGTTAATACTTTCTGAATCGTGCTATCGTCGCCAACAATAACAAAAGTTTGTACACCTTTTTTAACTGCATCGCGAACTATTTCACCTGCGTTTTTTAGAATGCTGAGCCGCTCAGTTTTTCCTTGTAAGCCAAGCTCAGCGATTCGCGCTTCAACGCGATGTACGCTTTTTTCGTACTGCCTTTCACGGAGAAAGGTGTCAAACAGGTAACAATACATACAATGCCCTGCTTATTTTAGCTTAGCGGGCATTTCAATCGCTTCATCAGTTGCAAGCTTGTCTTTCGTTTCGTTCATAGTGCATTTGCCGTGCAAAACTGCGCCTGACTCTACCGACAAAGTTGAGGTTTTTACATTGCCAATTATTTTTGCGCTTGAACTTAGCTCAAGTTTACCGCGTGCGATAACGTTTCCTTGAATTTCACCCGCAACGCTTATGTTTTCAGCTTCAACATCAGCTTTAATCTTTGCGGCTGATCCAACGATGAGATCTTTAGCTGTCTTTAAGGTACCTGAAACCGTACCCTCTACGGTTACATTGCCTTCACCATTAAAATTGCCCTCAACCTGAACGTTTCGGCCAATAACGGTATCGATGTGTTGTGATTGTTTTTCTTCTCTATTAAGTAGTGCCATATGTATATGAGTGGTAAACGTGGTAACAATAAGTTGTTGATGCTACTGTGTCAATCGATCTGGCTCTTTAGGCATTGCGAAAATGGCCACTTGGTGTAATAATGGCTCGTAACTTAGATGCATTTTTAACATAATATTCTACGACGCTTATTTTTTGCAAAGGCTAGCAAAAAAATAACTTTTTACAAAAGTTACAAAATCTCGGGTAAAAGAAAATTGCCTGCCGCCGCCCCTGCCCCCATAGTTCAAAGGATAGAACAAGGGACTCCTAAGCCCTGGATCCATGTTCGATTCATGGTGGGGGCAAAGGCTGAGGCAGGTACGGAGAAAAGAAGCTTAAAATATCCGTAGTTCACATGGGCCCTTAGCTCATTTGGTAGAGCGCTTCCATGGCATGGAAGAGGTGACCGGTTCGAGCCCGGTAGGGTCCACCACGTTAGATAATTTAGGCCTCCCATCCGTTTGTTCCACGAGGAACACACTAGGGCCAGTAGCTCAGTGGTAGAGCACTGCATTCGCATTGCAGGGGTCAGGGGTTCAACTCCCCTCTGGTCCACCACAATTAAAAAGTTCCTCGAGGAACATCGCCTCACTAAAGTTAGCCAAAAAAAATAAAATAACATTTTGACTAAATACTGAAACAATTATCTAATTCAAGTTGAACGAGCTATTACACACTATTTCTCAATACTTTCTCCACTTAGATGAAAGCCTTGGAATAGCTATAAGCACATACGGCACCTGGGTCTATGCGCTTCTTTTTGGTATTGTCTTCCTTGAGACGGGCATTGTGATTATGCCCTTCTTGCCAGGGGATTCGCTTCTTTTTGCCGCTGGAGCGCTGTCTGATGCAGGGTCACTAAATATTATACTTCTCTTTGCCTTGCTGTTTACTGCGGCTGTGTTAGGCGATGGATTAAACTATTGGATAGGGAAGCACCTTGGTCGAAGAGTATATGAGTTGAGAAATTCTCGTTGGCTAAGGAAGGAGCATCTTGACCGTACCCATCGTTTTTATGAAAGGTATGGAGCAAAGACAATTGTCATTGCGAGATTTGTTCCAATTGTTCGTACCATAGCTCCCTTTGTTGCAGGTGTTGGCTTAATGCGATATCGTCACTTTTTCACTTATAATGTGCTTGGAGCATTCCTCTGGGTCAGCATTTTCTTGTTCGGAGGATATTTTTTTGGCAGGCTTCCTTTTATCCAGGAGAATTTTAGTTTTGTCGTAGTTGCTATCATTGCTATTTCATTATTGCCCGCCCTCTGGGAGTTTATTAAAAGTCGCAGAAGCAAAGAGTCTACTTCGCAGATTGAGTTTAATAAACCCGAGTAAGTCTTGTTTTTCCGAAATACTCGTGTTAGCATGTGGTTCCTGCTGGTCTTGCATGAATGACATTCTTGTGTTGAAATATGGCATGTATTCGCTTTGAATGCTTGCCGCCGTGGTGGAATGGTAGACACGAGGGACTTAAAATCCCTTGAGGGTAACCTCATGTCGGTTCAAGTCCGACCGGCGGCACCACCGCGTTGTTATGTAGTTTTACATCATGTTCCACGGGGAACAAACATGGGCGATTAGCTCAGTTGGTTAGAGCGCGTCACTGATAATGACGAGGTCCCAGGTTCGATTCCTGGATCGCCCACCACACGTCATCGTTTGCTCCAGGCTTTGCCCGGCCAAGCCGGACTGCGCCCTTTGCAAACGTGCCGCTTTTCATCTCGTACTTAGCTTTTCAAGCTCAAGTACTCGATGGTGCTAGGGGGGGGCGTTAATAATACGAGAAGAGTTATGCGATATTTAATTGGTGGAATCGTTATACTGATAGGTGCGCTACTTGTGATCAAGACTGATTTTTTCATGAACTGGTTTGGTCGGATCGAATGGGCTGAGCAGCATCTCGGTACCGAGGGTGGTACGAGAATTTTTTTAAAGCTTCTCGGTATCCTCATGATTTTCATTGTTTTTCTTACACTGACTGGATTTGTTCCATCTCTTCTACGGGATATTTTTTCACCTGTTTCGAATAGTCTGAATTAAGGGCCCTTAGCTCATTTGGTAGAGCGCCGCGTTTGCAACGCGGAGGTGACCGGTTCGAGCCCGGTAGGGTCCACCAAGATCTCAACATACAGAGCTGACCCCGCCCAGCGGGGTAGGGTCCACCAGAGAAAACATACTACATCTGCGTAGTAGTTTTTTTTAACTTGACAAATGTACAGATAAGAGGTTCACTGATATCAGTTTGATATCATTTACCTTTTTACTATGATTAAAGAAAAAGCTGTTCGTTCGACTAATGGCTTTGTTGCTGCTCCTTCCTTATTTGTGCTCTTGTGTCTGGCGGCGTTTGGTTTTATTTATGCCGCAACTGCGAATACCATCTGGCTAGTAATTGTTTCCATACTCCTAGGGATAGCTGTTCTTTTTTGTACAAGTGGTTTTTTTATTGTAAATCCAAATGAGGCTGCAGTTGCGCAGTTGTTTGGTAAGTATATAGGTTCAGAAAAACAGTCAGGCTTTCGTTGGATGAATCCTTTTACAAGTCGACGAAGAATTTCTCTTCGCATACGAAACTTTGAAAGCGGAAAGTTAAAAGTAAATGATTCTGATGGTAACCCCATCGAGATTGCTGCAGTCATAGTTTGGAAGGTTGTCGATACTGCTGAGGCAATGTTCAATGTTGATGACTATGAAAATTTTGTCCATGTACAGAGCGAAGCTGCTCTCCGTAACATGGCTACCTCATATCCCTATGACGCTCATCAAGAAGGTGTGGTCTCATTGCGTGGGAACACAAATGACGTAGCTGAAAAACTAAAAGCTGAAGTGCAGGACCGTTTGGCAAAAGCAGGTGTTGAGGTTATTGAAGCGCGAATTAGTCACTTAGCTTATGCACCAGAGATTGCCAGTGCAATGCTCCAGCGCCAGCAGGCAAGTGCGGTGGTAGCCGCCCGAACGAGAATAGTTGAAGGTGCGGTGGGCATGGTAGAGATGGCGCTTGAAGAGCTTTCAAAAAAAGACGTTGTAAAATTAGATGAGGAGCGAAAGGCTGCCATGGTGAGCAATCTCTTGGTTGTGCTTTGCAGTGATCGTCATGCGCAACCGGTGGTGAATACCGGAAGCTTGTACCAATAAGCATGGCGGTACAAAGGAGGACAAAGCCATTTTTGCTCCGTGTTGATAGCACAACCCTAGAGGCACTCGAAAGGTGGGCTAGTGATGAATTGCGCAGCCTGAATGGTCAAATCGAGTGGGTGCTCCGTGAAGCGTTGAAGAAACGAGGGCGCTTAAAAGATAAACGCTAAAATTGCTTTGCTGCATTTTTCATAGCCCGTCGGCAGCGGGTATTTGACGTAGGAGCAAAGTCGTTTTAGGCTAGAGTAAATGCGGGGGTTAACAATCGAGGTGAGGAGGAATCATGTCGTCTCTACTTCAGAACCCGGTACTTTTCTTCTTGGCGATCCTGGGGGCAGGAGCGATTGTGCTCGGCGCTATGCTGATAGCCAATCGTCGTGGCAAGAGGGAGTTTCCGGCGTATGTGCCAAAGCCCAGGCCAAAGCTGGTGCAGAAGATGGATGAGCCTAAGATCGTGAGCAGTGGCGACGAAGTCGCCGACGACAAATCAACTGCGTAGGCAGTTGTGATCTGTTGAAACCCTGTCTCTTTATCTCTTTGAGTGAAGTGGCAGGGTTTTTACTATCGACCTACGCTGAGATATTGATACCCCAACTCTCGCATCTTTATTGGATCAAGCAGGTTACGTCCATCAACAATTTTTGCTTGTCTCATAGTTGGACGGATTTTTTTCCAATCAAGCTGAGCGAATTCAGGCCACTCAGTCACAATGACAAGGAGATCAGTCTGCTTACATGCTTCCTTGGCTGACTTGGCATACTTTACGCGAGTAAGCTTACTTTTTGCTTTTTCTGTAGCCACTGGGTCAAAAGCAGTAATTTTTGCACCAGCCTTTTGCAGCAGTTTAATAATGTCTATGGCAGCAGACTCCCGTACATCATCAGTATTTTGCTTAAAAGCCAGTCCAAGTACGCCGATGTGTTTGTTCCGCAAGGAACCAAGTAGTTGTTTTGCTTTTGCAATGACGACTGATCGTTGTGTATTGTTTACCTCAATGACAGCCTTAAGTAACTGAAAGTCATAGCCACTAGATCCCGCAAGTTCTTTTAAGGCACTCACATCCTTAGGGAAACAGCTGCCGCCGTATCCCACTCCAGCCTTTAAGAAACTTTGTCCAATACGCTTATCTAGGCCCATACCTCGAGCGACTTCCTCAACATCAGCCCGGACTAAATCGCAAAGGTTGGATATCTCATTGATAAATGAAATTTTGGTGGCCAAGAAAGCATTGGAAGCATACTTAATAAGTTCGGCACTTTCAATATTTGTAGTGAGCTTAGTAGTCTTCTGGGGTTTGAAAATATCAAGCATAACCCTTTTTGCTTTTTCAGAATCAGTACCAATAACCACTCGATCTGGATGCATGAAGTCTTCAATAGCTGAACCCTCGCGCAAAAATTCTGGACATGAAGCAACATCAAATCTTCCTGAGTATTCCTTTGCAATAATGTGCTTCACCTCTTGGCCCGTTCCAACTGGCACAGTGCTTTTATCAACAATAACCTTATAGTCGGTCATGCTTTGCCCGATACGTTGTGCAACTTCAAATACGGCGCGTAGGTCTGCTTTACCGTTTGGTAGCGGAGGTGTTCCTACGGCAATAAAGATTGCGAGACTTTCTTTTACTGCTAGATCAAAATTCGTGGTGAAGCGAAGACGCTTTGCCTTTATATTCTTTTTGACTAGTTCGTTCAAGCCGGGTTCATAAATAGGAATATTGCCACGCTGTAATTTATTTATCGCTTCTGCGTTTCTACCAAAACAAGTTACCGTATGGCCAATTTCGGCAAGGCAGGTTGCTGAGACGAGACCGACGTAGCCGGTGGCGCCAATTACAGATATTTTCATGAAATAAAAAGTTAGGAGTTAGTACCTGATGAGTATAGCAAAAAGTCACTACTTACATCTATAGAGCGCGTCCTCAATTACTAGCCATGGTTTGTATGGTCGGCCACGCTAAGTGTGGTGGGCGGTGAGGGAGTCGAACCCCCGACCTCCTCGGTGTAAACGAGGCGCTCTAACCAACTGAGCTAACCGCCCATGGGACAGGCCTGATTATTACGCGATTAGCCTAGGGAAGTCAATACTTAGCAATGCTTCCACGTGGAACACGAGATAAACTCCTCTGTGGTTTCGTATGAAGCAGTACGCCATAACCCAGGATAACGATAGATCCTATTATGAAGATGTGATCTGGTTCGCTAAGCAGGTGGAGAAAAATATGCCAAAAAGTCCCTGTGTGTTCTACGCCAGTGTGGGCTGAGGCAATGGATGGACTGGCTAAAAGTATGAATGAAAAGGTAGCGAGAATTTTTTTCATAGAGGTAGAGTAAAATTACTTGCTAGCATAGTAGCATGATTTTGGAATTAATACAGCGAGCTTTCATGAAACAAAAGAGCTAGGCGTGCGATTAAATATATACAAATACGATGTCCATTTCCTTTTATGAAAAAAGTAATAATTTTTTGCGTTCTCAGTTTTCTCTATCAGTTTTTTGCATGGAACATAGCGCTCATGCAAGCGCCTGCTAGTTTAGTTTTTGTATCAGGCGGTTTTATAGTTTTCTTTGCACTTGGATTTGCACGGATTATTGATGGTCGTCGTCAGGTTGGTGCAGGACTTCTCCTAGGGCAAATTCTTGTGTGTGTTTTGCTAATACTCATCTGAGAAGACCATTTGAGTTTAAGCAGTGAAGAGTCTATCCAATTTAAAAGCAACGCAGCTTTTGCTACGGTGGTATGTCTAATTTTGCTCAGCTATTTAGCACCACGCTTCACGTGGTGCGCGGGAGAGGACTTGAACCTCCAAGGCCTTGCGGCCACTAGCACCTCAAGCTAGCGCGTATACCATTCCGCCACCCGCGCAGATATATTACTGCAGTGTAGTACGGAGCATCATCCGTATCGTTGATTTACCTTTACTCGTTTTTAAATATTTCTCTCTTCGCCGCGCATCCACTTCGCTGGTAAAGGCTTCATAAAAAAGTAGTTTTACTGGTAGGTACTTACTTGTGTAACCACTCCTACCTAGTTGATGCTCTTCAAGTCGTCGATTAAGGTCGGCAGTAAATCCGACGTAGAGCTCTTGATTATTAAGTAGCAGGATATAAACGAATGACATAGTAAGAGTACATAATGTTTACTCCCACCCTGCACCTTGTGAGGTGCAGGACTCCCGAACCCTGCGTGGTTCGGGGTTCCGCCACCCGCGCAGGAACTTATTTGACTGACTTCATCTTCAGCTGCTTGGCGCGAGGCTTACGGAGATAGCTGAGATTTGCTCGTCGTGTCTTTGCTTCACCCACTACTTCAACCTTGGTGATGACAGGTGAATGAAGAGGGAAGATGCGTTCTACACCAATGCCACCAGCACCAATTTTGCGAACAGTAATACTGGCTGATGGGCCTTTGCCGCCACTGCGCTTTAAGACAACGCCTTCAAAAACCTGATTGCGTTCCTTGTCCCCCTCGCTGATTTTTTGATGGACTCGGACCTGCTGACCTGACTTCACTTCAGGAAGGCTGTCATGCAGCGGAGCTAGTGTTTCTGACATGTTTTTTCTAAAGTAATGAAAATGTAAATCGGCCCTCAGTCTAGCTATTTTCGTGTTTCTCGTCAAGCGTATCCAGATACTCCTGTAATTCCTGGGGTATTGCTAGAGTATAGGCCCTTTCTTTGCCCTCTTGGTCGACAAAGGCTAGTTTATGGGCATGGAGGAAGGGTCGTCGCAGTTGGGTGGCCTTGCTGGCCTTTTTTACATAGAGACGGTCGCCCACAATCGGGTGGCCAATGGCATTGAGATGGACGCGGATTTGATGCATGCGTCCAGTCTTTGGCTTCACCTCAAGTAAGGTCAGATGAGGATAGCGCTTCAAAATATGATAGGCGGTAATTGCCGGACGTCCTATACCATCAGCTCGGGCTGCCATCCTCCGGCGGTTTGATTGAGAACGGGAGATGGGCAGTTCAATCATTCCATCTTCTTCAACGCTCCCGTGAGCTAAGGCAATATATACTTTTTCCATTGCCCGTTCCTGAAAAAGATTTTTATAATAGATGAATGCGTCTGGAGTGCGGGCAACGAGCAGGAGGCCGGATACGTCACGATCAAGGCGATGCACAATGCCAGGTCGTGTAGGATCTTCGCCGACACCATGCAACTCGGGGTAGTGCGCGAGTAGCCAGTCAGCTAAAGTTTGTTCGTGCGAATTTGGTGTGGCGTGCATGAGGACGCCAGAAGGTTTTGAGATGATGAGGAAATCTTTTTCTTCGGCTAGCACTTGAATAGCAGCTAGAGCATCCGGCGTGTGTTGTTCGGATGCTTGGTGCTCGATGTGAATGCGATCGCAAACTTTCAGCGCTTGATGAGGAATAGCATTTTTCCCATTCACTCGAACCTCACCTTGCTTAATCCAACGTTGCAGCTCAGCGCGTGAAATGCCCTCAATATGATCAACCAGGAAGCGATCTAAACGCGCCCCGTCATGTGCGGCGTCTACTTCGATATCTTTTTCTATAGCGGCAATGTTCATGAGGATTTCTTTAGCTTTGATTGGTAATATTGCGCAAGATATTTTAGCGCGGCCGCTTTACTTAGCAACTTGCCCTCTAGTTGCTGATAGCGAACCAGGCTGAGGAAACTACCGACCTGAGGTCCAGCAGAAACTTGCATGCCTTTCATGACGTCTTTTCCGCTTAGTAGGTGATACGGCTTACCTTTTTTGAATCCACGTTTTTTTACTAGAGCAATTTTTTTCATTAGTGCATCAAGGTCACGGAGGTCATGCCCGCCCTCTTCTGGAATTGATGCCCAGGCATCTGCAAAATTTAAAGCGAGTAATTTTTCGCCTGGTAGATTGGGGTTGCAAAAAAGATGTTCTACTTCATCTAAATCTAGCTCATGTACTTTGAGGCGGACAAGGTGGTTTCTCAACAGCCAATCGAGTCGGCGTGGAAGAATTTGACCACCGGCTGAAGATAGCTTTAATCGTTCAGCAATACGGACGGCCATATGCGCGCCTACAGAAGCATGATTTTTGTAGTGCGGCTTTGTGCTGTGCGAACCGACATGCTTCATAGTGACGGATTTGGCAATGTCGTGCATCCAGGTTGCGAAGTAGAGCTCAGCATCAGGTTTGAATTTAGGGAAACGCCGACGGAATTCAGGGTGTGTGTACGCTTCTAAGCTGAGGTGGGCATGCTGCCAGACTGATCCTTCGCGATGATGAAGCACGGGCTGGACAACTCGTTTCATTTCATGCGCTTCAGGCATGAGCACGCGTAGCGCACCCGAATTTTCTAGTGCGTCAACCGTAGCCAGGGGCGCTCGAGCAAACATTTTTACTAGCTCAGCCGCAATTGCTTCACGTGGGAGTACGCGGTTACTAAGGTTACCAATCAGTTGTTTCAAAATGCGCCAGCTAGAATCCTCAATTTGAAAATCTAGCTCAACTGCAAAACGTAGAGCGCGAAGTAGACGAGTGTAGTCTTCTTGGAAGCGTTGCTTCGGGTTACCTACAGTCCGGATTTTTTTTGCGACGAGGTCAGCCAGACCATTGCTTGGATCTACAAATTCGCCGCTATGAATATTCCAGGCCATGGCGTTAATAGTGAAGTCGCGTCGCTTGAGATCCTCAGCAACTGGGAGTTTAGGATCTGACTGCACCGCAAAGTCATGATAGGCCCCACTCATGTGCAAAGAGTGCTCTAAGCGAGGCAGGGCAATATCGTATATCTCTTTTGTTCCACGTGGAGAATATTTGATAACACCAAAATGTTTGCCAACAAGTTGAGCGCTGCCACTCTTTTGCAAATGGCGCGCGAGATTTGCATAAGAAACATTTCGAATAAGATAGTCAATATCTCCACCCTTTCGTTTGAGTAGGGCATCGCGTATTGCTCCACCAACAACATATACCTCGGCAGATGCATAGGCCTTCTGCAGGTTTCGAAGTGCTGGAAGAATGGGAACTTGAGTAAGTCGAGAGCTAAGTACTGAATGCGTCATAGCCACACTATTGTAGCACGAATGCCAATTCCAAAATATCGAATAAACTCATATTCGATTGCATCTTTACTATCTTGGTAAGCTTAGCGAAATCCTATCTACTGCTTCCACTTAATCGAGCAGCCCATGGATGGATGCTGTTCTGGATTCACATCCGCACCAATAATCAGTGCTTCCAACGCTTCCTTGAGATCATAGGTGCTTACCTGTTCCTCATCCTGCCAGTTATCATCAATTCGTCCATGGTAGGCAAGCTTACGGTCACGGTCATAGACGAAGATATCCGGAGTGCAAACCGCGCCAAAAGCCTTGGCAACTTCCTGGGTATCGTCTACCAGGTAAGGGAAGTTCATGCCCCATTCTTGGGCGTACTTTGTCATGTGTTCCATGTCATCCTCAGGGTATTCCTTTGGATCATTGGCATTGATACCGACAAACATGACGCTCTTCTCTAGATATTCCTCTTGCAGCTTAATAAGGCGCGGAATAGCTGCCTTGGCGTATGGACAGTGATTACAAATAAAGGCAACCACCAACACTTTATAATCTGCGAAATCACGAGGCGCATTCATACCTCCGCCTGTACCGATGAGATTGAAATCGGGTAATTCGCTGCCTAGTTTTGCTTGGGTTGATTCGATTGGTGCCATATAGCTATAGCCTAGCAAATGAGCGTCGAGACAGCAATGCTTATGGCAGTGACGCTCAGGCCAGGCTCTGCTATGCTGTAAGGAGTTTATCTTTTCATTGAGTACCCATGCCAAGCAAAAAAACAGACATGAATACAGTAGAGGAGCACATTACTCATCCCTCCCAGCTCAGTCCAAAGGCGAAGCCAGAGCGACATGTGCAACCTTTTGATTTTAAAAATAATATTTCTTGGCGGATTTTTCGCATTCTGTCCGAGTTTATTGATGGCTTTGAATTTATCTCGGAGTTGAAGCATCCCGTGACTATTTTTGGCTCAGCTCGAACTGGAGAAAATGAAAAAGAATATAAGCAGGCACGCTTGCTTGCTAAGAAGTTAGGTAAGGCTGGGTATACTATTGTGACCGGCGGCGGGCCAGGTATTATGGAGGCTGCAAATCGGGGCGCTGTCGAGGTAAAGGCTGAATCGATTGGTCTTAACATTCAATTACCGTACGAGCAACGCATGAATAAGTGGGTGCAGCGGGGCATTGGGTTTTACTATTTCTTCTCGCGTAAGACTATGATGTCTACCTCATCGCGCGCCTATGTATTTTTTCCAGGAGGTTTTGGAACACTCGATGAGTTTTTTACCATTGCTACTCTTATTCAGAATGGGAAGATTGATAAACGCCCACTCATTCTTTTTGGGTGCGAGTATTGGTGTGATCTTGATGCATTTATTCGCAAGCGAATGTTGCAAGATGGTGCAATTAGCAAAAAAGACGCACAGTTATATACCATCACTGATGACATGGATGAGGTATTGCGCTTAGTGAAAAAAGCAAAAGGCCGCCAGTTTACTTTTATGTAGACTGACAGGTCTCATTAATGGTGGTGGGCGGTAGAGGAGTCGAACCTCTGACCTCTACCGTGTCGAGGTAGCGCTCTAACCAACTGAGCTAACCGCCCATATAACGCCGTAGAGTGTAGCGAGAACAGGGCTTCTGGTCAAGCGGACGCCACATTTGACGATGACATGTTCCTAGGGTACTTTGAGGGCGGCTCTTTGAGTTTTTGTTATGGAGGTATTCCATGGGAAGTAGAAGAGGAAGCATGCACGTGGACTTTGGGCATCTACCCAGGCCAAATGAAGCGCCGCTTACGTCTACTTGTACGCATCCGGAGCTCCGCAGGAAAGCCCATGACTTTCGTGTTCAACTTGGTCGACTTGATCTCGCTGTACGTCGGGAGGGAGGTTTACATCGGGTAAATGGGTCGGATCCAGCTGGTGTGCGCGTGCATAAGGGCACTCAACCTCGCTTGGTAGTGAGGGTGGAGTCTGATGGTGAAACTGCCGAGCAGGCGTTCTATGTTGGACCTAAGAGAGGACAGTCTACAAAGGATCTCTTAGGTGTCCTGGAGGTGGCTTTTCCGGAAGCTCGTTTCCTTGAAGATGAGCCCGTTGCTCCACCAAGGCAGGAGGAATGAACACTAAGACGGCCGCAGCAATTCGCTACGGTCGTTTTCATTTTAAGCCTGGTGCGCGCCCCAGGGCTCGAACCTGGAACCGGTCGGATATAAGCCGACTGCTCTAACCATTGAGCTAGGCGCGCATGTATGTAGTAAAGCGGTTTCGATTCTAGCAGGCAATACCTCTTTCGCCAAGTCTAAAAAACGGGCAAGAAGCCCGTTGTGCCTGTATGCTCCGTAGTCCTTCTTATTGTTCCTTGTTTTGAAAGAGGCGAACAAGCTTAGCAGTGCCTTTGTCATTCACTAGTTCTCGCCAAAGCATAGTCCAGGTCGTATAACGGAATACCGCGTAGATTGAGCCCAGAATTATCATTACTACGGTGAAGGCAACCACGCCAGCCTGGGTGAGAGGGAAGCCCAGCATAGTCATAATGCTCACCGCAACAAAAGCGTAGATGAAGTTGATGATGAGGAGGAGGAGACCAGTTTCAACAGCCACTAACCAGTTCTTTCGGAAGAGCTGAAGAGCACTTCGAATACCCTGGAGGGCGGATTGTCCTTCAAGCACTATGTAGGCGCTGGCAAACTTAGTTAAGAAGGCGAGGACGATGCCGATCGGAATAAGGAAAAGGAAGGCAAGCAGGCTAAGTCCCACTGACCAAACTAAGCTACCAGAATCAAGATAAATAATCAGGGCTGGTAAGCCAAGCAGCACAAGCGGACCGTAGATAAAGAGTACGACAATGAGGTTGAGGCGGAAGAGTGGCCAGAATCGGTGAATAGCAGCTCCAAAAATATCGAGAAAGGCAATCGGTTTATTCTCAGATGAGTTTTGGGCACTGCGAATAAGCGCAGCCTGGCTAATAGTGACGAGCCAGAAGAAAAGGAAGAGGATCACCAGAGCTACAAAAAGCAGTAGAAGCATGGAGCCAACATTATCACCGAAGGAAACGGTAAAGTTGGACCAGAATTCATTTAGCTTACCATCCATGTGAGCTTCGCGCAGTTGATCCATGTTGAACTGCAGGTTTCCTACAAAGCTCACGTTGTCAAAGAAGCTGTCGTATTGCTCTCCGTTACCCGCGAGTGCGGCAAAAACCCCGAAGAACCATAAGAATGGATTTCGGTAGGTTACTTGCCAGGCGCGCTTGAGAATATCTCGATAGAAATGCATGAATTCTGTTTTCCCCTATCGAGAGTATACCACTTTTACCCCAAGCGTCGCAACTATGTCTGTACTGTTTCTTCAGCAGTCTTGTGTTCAGTTGGGGTAGCTGCTTCTTTTGCGCCAACGAGCTTTTCAAACTCTTCTTGTTCAATAGTCTCGTGAGCGATGAGATACGCAGCAATGTTTTCGAGCATATCGCGCTGCTCATTGAGAATCTTTTCAGCTCGATGCTGCGCGTCTTTGATGATTGTGCTTACTTCCTCGTCGATTTGCTGGGCAATTTTTTCTGAGTAATCACGACGTTCGTGGATTTCACGGCCCAAGAAGACCATTTCTTCTTTTTGACCAAAGGTGCGTGGTCCTAATGCGTCACTCATACCGTATTGCGTCACAATCCGACGAGCTAGGGCGGTCGCTTCCTTTAAGTCATTAGAAGCGCCGGTCGTAATGTCATGGAAGATCAGTCGTTCTGCTGTCCAGCCACCGAGCATCATAGCTAGCTCGTCGAGGAATTCCGACTTGCTGCGATAATGTTTATCTTCAGAAGGTAGTTTTAATGTGTAGCCTCCAGCCATGCCTCGGGAAATGATTGAGATTTTGCGCACTGGGTCTACATTTGGAAGCACGTGACCGACTAAAGCGTGTCCGCCTTCGTGATAGGCGGTAATCTTCTTTTCCTTGTCTGAGATAACACGGCTTCGTCGCTCGGGTCCCAGGATAACTTTTTCGATTGCCTGCAGACAGTCATCCATTTCTACGCTTTTGCGATTGGCGCGCGCAGCCAGGATAGCCGCTTCATTCAACAGGTTTGCGAGATCAGCACCAGAGAAACCAGGGGTGCGCTCAGCAACGGTGCGAAGGTTTACTGATGGAGCTAATGGCTTTTTATCCGCGTGTACCTTTAAGATAGCCTCACGATCGTTCAGATCCGGCAGGTCAATGACAACACGTCGGTCAAAACGACCAGGGCGCAGCAAGGCTGGATCGAGAATGTCAGGTCGGTTGGTTGCGGCAATAACAATCACGTTTGTGTCAGTGTCAAAGCCGTCCATCTCCACCAGGATTTGGTTCAGGGTCTGTTCACGCTCATCATGGCTGCCGCCAATGCCGGCACCGCGTTGGCGTCCGACTGCGTCAATTTCATCAATGAAGATAATGCAAGGAGCGCTTTTCTTCGCTCGGCGGAAAAGATCACGTACGCGAGAAGCTCCCACACCAACAAACATTTCAACGAATTCCGATCCAGAGATGTTGAAGAAGGGTACGTCTGCCTCGCCAGCAATAGCTTTAGCGAGTAGTGTCTTACCTGTTCCTGGTGAGCCAACGAGGAGGACGCCACGCGGTATGCGCGCGCCTAGGCTCAGGAACTTCTTCGGACTCTTAAGGAATTCAACCACCTCTTTCAGTTCTTCTTTGGATTCTTGGGCACCAGCCACGTCCTTGAATAGCACACGCTTTCTTTGCTTTTGTGGTTCTTGCTGGCGAGGGTTGCTCCGTCCGAAAGAAAGCGCTCGACTATTTTGTCCTTGCACTTGTCGGAAGGTGAACCAAATGAATCCACCAATGAGTAGGAATGGAACCAGGAAAGTGAGAAGTGGGGTGAGCCAAACGGAAGTTGAATCAACCTTCACGCTGAGTTTCACTGCATCTAATTGCTCAGTGGTGATGCCATAGTTCTGGGCGAGCTCGGTGAATGATTCACTTTCCTCTTTCTTCGTGGTAATGGTCTGATCGTCCTGCAGTGTCAGAGACAGTTTTGCTCCATCAACCACCACTTCCTTTACTTCACCTGCTTTTACTTTTGCCAGCGCATCACTGAGTGGCACTTCTTGACTAGAGCCAAGAGGACTATTAAGTACGCTTAATACCCCGGCAATAACCAGGAAAATAAACGCGAAGATGATGAAGTTTTTGAAGAGTGAACGCATAGGCTTAGGATTGTTCCTTTGATGAATCGTTATCTACTTCTTCCTCTGTATTTTCTTCTGAGCTTTCGTCACTTGGTACGCTCTTTTCCTCTTCATCTTTTGTCTCTTCTGCTGCTGGCTCATCCGGCTGATTAATAGCCTTAATGGAGAGACCGAGGCGGTGACTCTTTGGTTCGATGGAGAGAATTTTGAAGTCGTAGCTTTCGTCAACTTTCAACACTTCACCCGGATGGCTGATATTTTTCTCAGAGAGTTCAGAGATGTGGGCTAAGCCATGAATCTCTTCATCCAGTTCTACAAAGGCGCCAAATGGATTGAGCTTTGTTACTTTTCCTTTCACGACATCGCCAACCTTATATTTCTCAACCGCCTGCATCCAAGGATCTTCAGTGAGTTGCTTCATGGAGAGAGAAATTTTATTTCCCTCAATGCCGATAATCTTCACTTCAATTTCATCGCCAACCTTGACGAGGTCGTGTGGGTCGTCAACTCGCTGCCATGCCATTTCAGAAATGTGGACTAGACCCTCGAGCCCAGAATCAAATTCTACAAAAGCACCGAAGTCAACTACGCCGGTAACTTTACCTTTGACGCTTTGACCAACTTCGTACTGAGAAAGCTTTTCTTGATGTTGCTCTTCCCAAGCTGCTTTTTCTGAAACAATCAGCTTGCTGTCAGTTTCATCAACGTCAATTACTTTTACCTTGAAGCTGCTACCGACATAGCTTTGTAGTTTTTCAAGAATCTTATTTTTGTCGCCACCTTCTACGCGAGGATAGTGCTCGGTAGTAAGTTGAGAGACAGGCAAGAATCCTTCTACGCGACCGACGCGGACCATGAGTCCACCACGATTGGCTTCAATGATTGGTACGTCAATTGGTTTCGCATTTGATTGGAGATCCTCTAATTCATTCCAGGCTTTTTGGTGTCCGGCGTGTCGGAAGGATAATTCCATTTCACCGTTTTCATTTTCAAGCTCGAGAATAGTAGCTTGGGCAAGATCGCTAATTTTCAAATCCGCTGAATCACCTGATTCGTCGAATAATTCGCGACCTCGGACAACGCCCGTGGTAATGCCATCAATATCCAAGTGTACTTCGCTCTTGGAAACGCTTAATACTTTCCCTTCAACTAAATCACCAACCTTTGGTAATCGAGGTTGTTGGTCTTCTTCAGCTAGCAATTTTGCCATTGCTGACGATTGAAGATCCACGGGAGATTTGGTAACCGTGTTCATCTTTACTACATATATTGTTTAACCTTACGCCTAGGGCGGAAAGTCCCGGCTGCCGTATCGTAGCCCTCTACGAAACCGGGGGAGAGTAATTCGGCAGTGCCCGCAATTGTACGCTGACTCCTCTGTTTTGGCAAGTCTCAAAGGTATAAAAAGGGATATATATTGACAAAAACATTAAAAAAGTGTATAATAGTAATTGTAGGTAAAAAATATGGCAAAAATACAAGGAGCAGATCTGCAAAAAGCCCTTGGACGCTCGATATTGAGCCAAGGTGGCGGACGCTTACCAAAGGAAACCCTGCAAAAAGCCCTCCAGCATCCAGAGTTGGAGAGTGCTTTGCGTAAGCAGGGTATTGCCCGACCTAGAGCAATACTTCGGGCGGTTGCCAGTGGTAAAGGCGCCATAAGTGCTGAACGAGGGGAAAAATTTGTAAAAGCACTGAAGCAAACTTTTGGCCCTCGACGTACGCTAAAATTAGACAAAACCGGCCAAAGTCTGCGATTAAGCGCTTCGGCTGCTCGAGAATATCCAAAGGCTTTTATTGAAAAAGCTAGCTCTACTACAGCTCCGACTGAAAAGAAGGCTGAAGAGTCGTGGCTAGATCGACTGGCACGTCGGAAAAAATATATTACCCGTGTGAAAAATAATCTCGGCCCAACCCAACGCATTGATGAAAAAATTGGCAAAAGTACTCTTGATCAGCTTGATGAGAAGCGAGAGGAGGCTATGCTTGGCCGTCGCAAGATATTGGTTGATTTTGATAAAGACACATCAAAAACTGAGACCCCAAAAACCGTCGCCCCCTCAGTACCTCAGCAAGATACTCGCATGCATTTCGGTGACTCAGGGAGACTAGGTACTACCGAGGCGCCAAGTACGGACCCTGAAGATGGTGAGGAAGATGCTCCAGATCCCTTACACCGGGATAGCTTGGTAAGTCCGGTCTCCTCAGGGGATGAGGAGTCCTTACCAGACTTGCCGATCGACTAAATTTTTAGGCAAAGTATTGCTTTACCTTTAGCACTAAATGTGGTAGGGTAATTTTGTCTTTCAGCTGAAACTTTTGCTATGCATATTTATTGGCACGGTCTCGCCTGCTTCCGCTTGGTGCTCCGCGATCTGAGCATATTAATTGATCCCTATGATGCCTCGGTCGGTTTGAAACCGCCCCGCTTTGCATCGGATTTAGTATTAGCTACGAGCGATCGACCAGAGCACGGGAATATTACTGCTGGCGGTGGCGATCCTTTCCGCATTACTGGTCCAGGTGAGTACGAGGTGAAGAATGTTTTTGTGTGGGGCCATGGCGTGCAACACAACGGTGACAAGAAACGACGCACCACGCTTTATGTTATTGAGGCAGAGGGGTTAACTATTGCTCACCTCGGTGATCTCTCAACAGTTTTGACTGAAAATCAACTTGACCGTTTAGAGGGTGTCGACATCCTCTGTTTGCCGGTTGGTGGAAATGATGTCTTGGATGCAAAGAAGGCAAGCGCTTTGGTCAGCGAAATCGAGCCACGCATCATTATTCCAATGATGTATAAAACCCCAGGCGTGAAAATGAAGCTGGACCCGGTTGATGCATTCTTGAAAGAATACGGTGCGCAAGATGCGGAGAAGGTAGATAAATTGAAAATCACGCCAAAGGAACTTCCTCAAGATGCTACTCGCGTCGTAATCGTGCAATCATAATGCCAACGCGACGCACTGTTCCAACCCGTAAGCGAGTAAGTGCCCGAACAAGCAAGGCGAAGACCTCACCTAGCTCAGTAGCAGAAGTAAAGGCGCCATTACAGGCTAGTGCTCCAACAGTGAATGCAAGTAAAAAGCTTTGGGTCTCTGTAGCAGGTGCCACGCTCGTTATCGCCGTACTCTGGGTCGCTTTGATTGGATTGAACTTAAGTCGAACCGGCGGCGGTGATGAATCTCTCTATGATCGGATTAAGTCCGAAGTAAGTCGCGTCTTTGGCACAAACTCACAAGCGGCTAATACGAATAATGCAAATTTAAGTGATGAAGAGCTGCAAGATTTAGAGCAGCGGGTATTCCCGAGTGATGCTCAAGACTCCGGCAGTTTCCGTACCCTTCCTGAATAAGTATGGCAAGCAAGAAGCAAAAAATTACTCCAACCTTTTCTATCGGATCAATTCAACCGCGACCAATTGTCGAGGAAATGGAAACCTCCTACCTCGACTATGCTATGTCGGTTATTGTTTCGCGTGCCTTGCCTGATGTACGTGATGGCATGAAGCCAGTGCACCGCCGTATTCTCTACGCTATGTGGGATATTGGCTTGCGCCCTGGGGCGAAGTATCGCAAATCAGCTACGGTGGTTGGTGAGGTGCTTGGTAAATATCACCCGCATGGTGATGCGCCAGTATATGAAGCAATGGTACGCTTGGCTCAGGATTTCTCTATGCGATATACCTTGGTCGATGGCCAAGGTAACTTTGGATCTGTTGATGGTGATGCTCCGGCTGCTATGCGTTATACCGAGGCCAAGCTCGACCGCATTGCTGAAGAAATGATGCTGGACATTGAAAAGAAGACGGTTGATTTCCTGCCAAACTACGATGGATCACAGCAAGAGCCAAGGGTGCTCCCAGCAAAACTGCCTAACTTGCTTTTAAATGGTGCAGTTGGAATTGCGGTGGGTATGGCAACCAGCGTGCCCCCGCATAATTTGACCGAATTGATCGATGCGGTTATTCACCTGATTGCCAATCCAGACGCCACGATCGAAGACCTCATGGAATTTGTGAAAGGCCCTGACTTCCCAACCGGCGGTATCCTGTATGACATTGAATCGCTGAAGCAAGCCTACGCTACAGGTAAAGGTTCGATTGTGGTGCGCGCCAAGACGGAGATTGTAGAAGATAATGGCGGTCAGTTTAAGATCATTGTGACTGAGCTTCCTTATCAGCTGAACAAAGCGCAACTTCTCAAAGATATTGCCGAGTTAGTTACAAACAAGCGTATTGAGGGTATTCGCGATTTGCGTGATGAGTCAGATAAGGATGGCATTCGCGTTGTGATTGAGTTGAAGCGCGACGCGTATCCAAAGAAGGTGTTGAATCGCCTTTTCCAGCTTAGCGGCCTGCAGAGCTCCTTCCACTTCAATATGCTTGCTTTGGTCGATGGTATTCAGCCACGCGTGCTGACCTTAAAGATGATCCTGGAAGAGTATCTGAAGCATCGTCAGGAAGTTGTGCGACGTCGTACTGCATTTGATCTCGATGTGGCAAAGAAGCGCGCTCACATTTTAGAAGGTTTACGCATCGCTCTCGCCAAACTTGATCCAGTTATTGCGACGATCAAGAAATCAAAAGATAAGGATGAGGCGAAGATTAATTTAATTAAGAAATTCAAGCTGACAGAAATTCAAGCTGTCGCAATTTTGGAAATGAAGTTGCAGCAGTTAGCCAACCTGGAGCGACAAAAGATTGAAGACGAGTATAAGGAAAAGCAGAAGCTTATTAAAGAGTTTGAATCTATCCTGAAATCAAAGCAGAAAATGCTTGGCATTATTAAGGATGAATTACTTGCCCTGCGAGAAAAGTTTGGCGACGAGCGACGCACACAAATTGTGCCGCAGGCTGTTGGTAGCTTCAGTCAAGAGGATCTCATCCCGAACGAAGCGACCATTGTGATGATGACGCGCGATGGTTATATTAAGCGACTTGCTCCTGACACCTTCAAGACACAGAGCCGCGGCGGCAAAGGCGTGATTGGATTAACCACCAAAGAAGAAGACCTGGTGCAGGAATTCTTCTCTACCATGACGCATGCCGACATTCTCTTCTTCACTACGACTGGTCGCGTTTTCCAATTAAAGGCCTATGATATCCCGGTTGCCTCTCGTACTGCCAAGGGCCAGGCGATTGTAAACTTCCTGCAGCTGCGTGGCGAAGAGCGAATTTCTGATGTGCTGGCAACGCCGAATTTCGAAGGTTGCAAATACCTTATCATGGTTACTAAGAAGGGCCTGATTAAGAAAGTGGCGATTGAGCAATTCCTGAAAGTACGTCGATCCGGTTTAATTGCCATCACGGTGAAAGATGACGATCGCTTGCAATGGACCAAACCTTCAACCGGTAGTGATGATATTCTTATCGTGACGGCGAAGGGCCAGGCGATTCGCTTCAAAGAAGCTGGAGTTCGGCCAATGGGACGCACTGCCGCTGGTGTTCGCGGTATGCGATTGAAGTCAGGTGATGAAGTAGCTGGCATGGATGTCATTCACGATGGCAAGGCGTCGAGTAATGAGCAGGTCTTAGTGGTCATGGATAACGGTTATGGCAAACGCACCCAGCTAGGGAATTACAAGGTGCAGGGTCGCGGCGGTAGCGGCATTCGTACTGCCAAGATCACCCCAAAGACCGGTCAAATCGTGTCAGCCTTTATCGTAAATGCGAAACTAGAGCAAAACGACCTCATCTGTATGTCTCAAAAAGGTCAGGTTATTCGCCTACCTTTGAAGTCAGTATCGGTCTTAGGTCGTGACACGCAGGGTGTCCGTATTATGCGATTAGCCGACGGCGGAGATAAGGTCGCTACAGTAGCCTTTGTCTAGTCTACTATTTCCTTTCTAAGCCGCGCTTGCTTATTCCGGCTTCTTTTGGTATCGTGCAACTGTTTTACTGTTATCTGAAACGGATATGGGACTTCCCGCACAACGAAGATCAAAGGGGTCACGCTTGCGCCGCGCGTCACACTTTGCGCTGCAGGGTCGGTCATTAACGACCTGCCCGCGCTGTCAGTCGGCTATTATGCCCCATCGGGCCTGTACGAATTGCGGATATTACCGCGGTCGGGACGTGCTCAAGATGGAAACAAAGCTCGATAAGCGAGCGAAAAAGCGACAGAAACAAGAGCCGGCCGAAGCAAGTAAAGAATAAAGTTCATTTGTCCATCTCAAGGTTTCACTGATTTCCCACTATGTCGAATCGCCACCTTGCCAGAACGATTGCAATGCAAACACTCTACGAGTGGGATTTTACCGGCAAATCAAACACGGAACTCTCTGAGATGGTCGAAACGAATCTGAAGGAGTTTGCTCCTGACTTTAGCGACGCTGATTTTTCACGCAGCATCGTGCATGGCATTGAGAAGAATCAAAAAGATATTGATGCCTTGATCGTGAAATATGCACCTGAGTGGCCGCTCGATCAAATCACTATTGTTGATCGCAACATTCTTCGCATTGGCATCTATGAGCTGAAGTTTGCTCCTGACATTCCTCCAAAGGTGGCGATTAATGAAGCAATTGAATTAGCCAAGAGCTTTGGTGGAGAATCATCTGGCCGCTTCGTAAACGGGGTGCTTGGAGCGATCTTTAAAGATATGGATGTACAAGAAACCGCCCCGAGCACAAAAACAGAAACTCCTCCTCAAGCAAGTTCATAATTAATTTGCGATTGGCTTGTCGTGGTGCGATGTCGCCATGAGAAGCGAGTTGCTCTCATCATATGTCTGAATTCACCGCACTCGAAGAACGTCTCGGCGTTCACTTCACTAAAACTGAATACCTTCATCAAGCACTAGTGCATCGTTCATATGTGAACGAACACCCTAGTTTTCGCTTAGGTCATAACGAACGTCTGGAGTTTCTCGGCGACGCTGTTTTGGAATTAGCTGTCACTGAACATCTCTATACTAAATATGAAAATCCAGAAGGAGATCTGACAAACTGGCGAGCGGCTCTTGTGAACGCAAAAAGTCTGGGCAGTATCGCGGAAGAATTAGAAGTGCATCAGTTTATCTTCTTAAGCCGGGGTGAAGCAAAAGACGCAAATGCCAAAGCACGTCATTCAATTTTAGCAAATGCCTTTGAAGCAATTGTCGGAGCAATTTATCTCGACCAGGGTTTTGAAGTAGCAAAGGATTTTATTGGGCGAACCGTGCTTCCTAAACTCCCCTACATTATCGAGCACAAACTTTATCTCGACCCAAAGAGTCGTTTGCAAGAAGCGAGTCAGGAAAAGCTAGGCGTTACCCCTGCCTACAAAGTACTTGAGGAGTGGGGTCCAGATCACAATAAACACTTCCGCGTAGCAGTCTACTTTGGTGATGAAGAGGTGGCTACCGGCGAGGGTGCATCTAAACAAGAGGCGCAGGTCAGCGCAGCGGAGGCCGGGATACTCGCCCGGGGATGGTAATATGTTTAGCACGGGGGCTGGACATCTCATCATTCTGACACTCTGCTTCATTATCGTACTCGTTGGTTTCGTTGGTATCGCTTTCCCTATAGTGCCGAGCATTCCACTTATTTGGTTTGGTATTTTATTGTATGGGATCGCTACAGACTTTTCACTAGTTACTCCGTCCTTCCTGCTTATTATTTCCGTACTAGGATTAGTAGTAGTGCTGCTAGACTTCGTAGCCTACCTTTGGGGCGGTAAACAATTTCGCGCAAGTTTGTGGGGCGTTTTGGGCGCGGTTATTGGAGGAATAATTGGTTCCTTCTTTGGTTTACTTTTTGCTTTTGTAGTTGGGCCTTTTTTTGGAGCAGTGGTTAGTCAGTTGGTAGTTGGTCGTGATCGAGTCTTTGCCGTGGAAACGAAGCATTACATTATTATCGGCTACATGGGCGGCATGATTATTAAGTTTGCCGTTGGTGTGGCCATGATTGGATTGTTTTTGTGGCAATTGCTCCGAGGGCTATAGCCCCAAGTACACATTTTCTTTTTCAGAGAGAGATCGGCATAGTTTTGCTGGTTCTTTTTTTATCGCGGGTTTTTTTCTTTGGTGTTGCATGGCTTGGTTTGCAAGTGAATACTGAGCAATCGGTGAAACCGCACCCGGACGCGTTTTCACAGAGCCAGGTGTGGAGCAGTTTTATTCGATGGGATAGCTATCATCTCTATGATGTTGCAGTGCGTGGGTATCAGAGCGATGCGCTTTATCGGACAGCCTTCTTTCCCCTCTATCCTGTCTTATCTCGCGTAATAGGAAATGCATGGCAAAATGTTTGGGTGGCCGGCTTACTCGTCTCCTACCTCTCATTTTTCATTGGAGGAGTATTGAGTTATTTGATTGCCCGTAACTTCTTACAAAAAAGAGATGCGCTATTTGCACTTGTACTGATTAGTTTTTTTCCAGCTGCTTTTTTCTATTCAGCTTGGTACACCGAGTCGCTCTTCTTTTGCGTATCCGCCGCCGCCCTCCTTGCTCACTTGCGTCATCACCGATGGCTAGCTATTTTTTTTGCTGTGCTCGCGCTTTTTGCTCGGCCGGTAGGGGTAGGCTTAGTTGCCACTCTTTGTATTATTGAAATTGTAGCGTGGGTGAAGCGCAGACGAATCACTTTAGGCGATGTGCTTTGGATTGCTAGTGTTTTTATCGCTAGCACTTTATTAATTCTGTTTTACTATATAGTGAGCGGTGATGGATTTGCTTTTCTTCATAGTCAGGGGTGGTGGGGACATCGACTAAGCGATCCGATTACTAGCATGCTGAGAAGTGCATATGCACTCATTACCCAAGCAGATATTTTCGGCCGCGGAGAATTGCTTATCGCTACTCTCCTGAGTATACCTACACTTCTTTTTGCCCTGTGGGGGTTGAGAGAAAAGCGCATACCCTTTGCACTTACACTTTATAGTTTTTTTGTTGTGCTCTTACCAATGCTTGGAGGACATCTTTATTCATTCACTCGATACATCCTGCTAGCATTCCCCCTTGCTTACTTCGCTGCGTTGAAGATTCAGAGCGCTTGGATCCGCTCACTACTTTTATTTCTTCTGCTTTTCTTCGGTGGGCTGACCACATTTGCTTTTACCCACTGGCAGTGGGCTGGGTAAAACTAGCCTTGCCAGAGAGGGTATTTTTCAGTAGCATATGTGTACACCTTATCAGGTTTTCCCTTAACTTCGCTTAGCGGTTTTTTATGATCCAACCCGTAGTTCTGGCTGCCGGACGCAATAGGCGAATGGGGACAAAATCTTTGAAACCTCTCTATGAGATTAATGGGAAAACAACCCTTGAGCGGATTTTAGATACTCTGGATAAGCTCGGGTCAGATATTCTTACGCCTATACTTGTCGTCCGTCCTGATACAAAAAAAATATATCAAGAAAAATTTAGCAAGCGGGCAAAGATTATTACCGCTTCAGCCAAGGGCACGGGATACGCAGTACGCGCAGCTCAAAAAACTGCTGCCAAGGCAAAACATATTCTTCCCTTGTACGGCGATCATCCTTTTATTCAGGCAAATACTTTGAAACAGCTTATTCGCTTTCATCGTAATCATGGCGAAGTGCTTACCATGATGACAGTTGAAGTGCCAAGCTATCGAGGAATATATGAAGGGTGTAAGTCATTCGGCCGCATCATTCGAGATAAGCGGAATCGTGTTCTTGAGATACGAGAGGCGCATGAGTGTAGCCCAGCCCAGCTCCGAATACGGGAAGTGAATCCCGCGCTCTACTTAATGAATGCCCCATGGGTGTGGAACGCGTTAGCTCGAATCCCGAAACATCCAAATGGAGAGTATTTCCTGCCTGATGTGCTGAAAATAGCTGCAGAAGATAAGTTGCCTTATAAAGTCCTCAAAACACAAGACGCCTTATCAGCTATGGGGTATAACACCCCAGAAGATCTAGAAAGGCTAGTATTTTTTGCTCAGAAAAAAGAGAAAAAAGGCTAATATTAGCATAATTTAGTCCCTATATTATTGACATTTCTTTCAAATACCACTAGAGTATGATGGTATATGAAAGGCGGAAGCCCAGTCTTATGGAACGACAACGCCTCACTATCACCTTAAAACAAGACATTCTCGATAAGCTCGATGCCACCATTGATGGTGCGCGTATCCGAAACCGTTCCCATGCGATTGAATATCACCTGGGCAAGGTCCTCGGCTCACGTATTCAGAAGGCATTGATCTTGGCTGGTGGACGAGGCGTGAATATGCGTCCATTCACGTATGAGATGCCAAAGGCGATGATTCCAGTGCATGGCAAGCCGATCTTGGAACACACCGTGACGTCGCTGCGTGATAGTGGCATCCGCAACCTGATCATTTACATTGGACACTTAGGCGAACGCATCAAAGAACATTTTGGTGACGGATCTGGCTTTGGCGTTTCCATTCAGTATGTGGAAGAAGGTAAGTCCGAGGGTACTGCGACACCATTGCGTGCAGCCGCACACCTTCTGAAAGATAGTCCCTTCCTTATGCTCTATGGTGACGTGCTCATTGATGTCGACTTTAACGAGTTTGTTGATTACCACCTGGAGAGTAAGGCATTAGCCACATTGGCAATTACTAGCGTGAGTCAGCCATCAGAGTATGGTGTGGTAAAGATGCACGGAAGCAAGATTGTCGAATTCCTGCAGAAGCCAGAACGATCAAGTCGCTTGTCACACCTCATTTTTACCGGTGTGTCAGTCATGCAGCCAAAAGTGCTTGACTATGTACCGGCCAGCGGGTCAAGTATGCTAGAGGCGGACGTGTTTCCGCAGCTCGCCAAGGAAAAGAAACTCGTCGGATATTTATTTGAAGGACAGTGGTTCGATATTGGAACCCCAGAGGTGTACGAGCAAGCCCTAAAAGAGTGGCCAGTGAAAAAGTAATTCAGACTGAGTCATCAGTCATCGCAACAGGTTAAGGCGAGCGATGCCTGATCAGCTCATACGCTGAATGATCTTTACAACGTGTTCACGGGAGCACAGGGAGCGCTTACGAAACGCTGGGGGAACAGCATGTCTCGAACTGTTTTGGTTGGCTTTAGTGCCAACATGGAAATGGCGGTCTCTGGTTTTGATGGGACAAGCGACGTGGTGAAGCAACAGGTTGCAGCAAGTGACTTTGACTTGATTGCAGCAGGTTCTTCGTTCAACGTCGCGCGCGCACTGCTTCGTAGCGGGCAGTTGGTCAAGCTGCTGTGTACGGTCGGTGATGATCGCTACGCCGGCTACCTCGAAGCCGAGCTGCGTAGGCTGGAGTTGGATGCTTTTCCTCTCCCTTTGCGGGAAAGGACGAACATCACGGTCAGTCTCTCAGCCAAGGACGGTGCACAACGCATCATCGCTGGAAAGGGCAACTATCTTCCGGACGCGATGGAGCGTGGTGCGGAGTTGATTCGCCGACAGGTGGATCAAGTTCGTCCTCACATGACTGTGGGTACGGGTGTCCAGATCGCAGATGCGCCTCTGGTGCTGGCGATGTTTGAAGCGGGTGGTCGTCAAGCTGCTCCGTCGATGAACATTCTGAATCCCGGGATCAGTCTGGTGTATGAGCTCAGTAATGAGCTCGAAGAACGTCGTCGCCACACAGCCCTGCGTCAGCTTCTCTCTTGCACCGACCTCTTGGCCGTGAACGAGGAAGAAGAAGCGCATTTGCTCCGAGGCTTCGGCTTCAGTACGGTGAGCGAGCTCCAAGCCATTGGGCAGGGCCGGCATATGGAGGTCTTGGTTACTCGAGGCCCCAAAGGTGCCACTCTGTACAACGGTGGAGAACAGAGCATCAACGGCGAAGTGTTTGCTGATACGCCGATCAAGGATTTGACCGGCGCCGGTGACACCTTCCTGTCCTGTTACATCGGGGCACTGCTCGATGGCAAGTCCAAGTCAGAAGCCCTGCGTTGGGCCGCGGCTGGAGCAGCTATTACGATCAGTCGTCTCGGGGGATCCTCGGTCCCTTCGCGTGACGAAATCACGCAGTTCCTTGCGCAGCGGGAAACCGTTGCCTAGTCAATTCGCACCTTCACCGGTGGTCAGAACTCTCTGGCCACCGTTTTTTTATTCAATCGCCCGAATCTTTTCTTGCAAGGCAATGTATTCCTCTGGTGTA